>JBBQVV010000001.1:0-81675 GCA_038211235.1 Chthonomonadales bacterium
AGAATGCGGTGCCCCAGGCATCGAGCGGATGGATCCTGGGCAGCCAGTGGTTCCAGTCGGGCAGCTGCAGCGCGATCGGAAGCTCACGCAGATTGAGTGTGCTCGCCGTATCGACGGCGGCCTGATTGATGCCGTTGGGGACGAGATAGGGAAGCGTATCCTGATCGCGAAACAGCACCCAGTTGAGCCCGGCTCCCGCGGCCCAGTTCTGAACGGGCTGGCTGTCCAGTCCTGGTCCCGGCTGATAAGGCGGGTTCCACGGCCGACCCGGGTTGGGTACGTTGAGGGAGCGGATGTAGCTCGCGATCTGCTGTCCCTGGAGTTGTGTCAGCCCGTGGAACTTGGAGCGCTCGATGATGGAGTTGTTCGAGAAGTTGAAGTACTTCAGATCGCGTCCATCTTGCGTGTGACAGTCGCCGCAGTGAGCCAGGATAGATGCCGCATTGGCCATGCTGTTCTGCTTGAGCGGGGCGCTCTGCCAGAGCCATTTGCCTGCCACGATGTCCACCGCTGTGTTCAGTGGCGGCTGCCAGGTGTTGGGGTCCTCAATGGCAAACGTACTTGCAGGCAGGATCTGGGCTCCCTGCGCGGAGAGTAAGTTGAACGAGAGGACCCGGAATCCGATGGATACGTAATCCGTCGCATTGAAGCGAAATGACAGCGTGTTGGACTTCTGAATTGTATTGGCTGCGAGCGGAAGCAGCAGATCGAGCGTTGCAAAGGCGCCGCCAATCCCCCCGTAGGCTGCACCGACACCCTGTACCTGTACCGTCGAGTTGTTCAGAGGAATCCAGGCGCCGCTGTTGAACTGCACGCTCGCCTTGGTGGGGTAGCTCAATCCGTGTACGCGAAGCTGCATCTGCGTCGCAACGGGACTTCCTACCGGTACCGCAAAAGGCACGGTGATGGAGGTCCCGTTCGCGCCCATGATCTCGATCGGCAGCTGAATTGGGGCTTGAGCCCGCGCCCCTGTTTCCGTGCCGGCGCCTAACCCGATGCAGGCGAGAGCACACAGAGTCATCCATCTGATGCGCATGTTGTACGATCCTCCTTTGTCGCTAGACAACCAATCTCCTCACCGCGCTGTATAGGTTCAGACCACGCGAGGAAGCAGCTCAAACAAATGGTCGTCCGCACCAAGAGGCTGAGGCCGGACAATCCATTCCACGGAAACTATCAGCGCACTGCGCACGCGGAGACGTTCAAACGAAAGCATCATTCGATCTAAACTTAGCACAAAGTACGACGTTATGCTAAGACGTGAGACGTAGAGGCAAGTTCGATTGACTTATCGTCGCGGCTGTGGTCTACAAGCGCGCGGGTCGTCTTATGGGAATCGACAATGGAATCGAGATGTGCGGCGCAACAAGACGCAGTGCCTTAGCTACTTGGAAGTGGTGCAGTAACAGCGAGTACTTCGGACGTTGCGCAGATACGCGAAGGTCAGAACAGATTCAACCATGGAAGCAAGTATACATGAAACGATTAATCAAGCGACGATTTCCATACTGCTTTGCCAAAATACCGTATTTATACGGTTACAATCTGGCCATGGTCAAACGGTATTGCGATGCTTGTATTACGGGGTTTTAGCAGCAGGAACCCGGAAACACCCGTGTCTGACTGACGACGCAGGGCCCCCTTTCTAGGCTTCGGTTATCGCACGAGCCGTCTGGGGCTCTTAACGTGCTTTCTCATTCTTGGAGGCTATAATAGATCGGACGCCAACCTGTACGCAAGCTCTCTCAGGGAGTTTGCCCGAATCTTGCACTACTCTAGCATGAAGCATCGACCGTGTTGGTTGAAGATCGCTGCGTTGCCGGCAAGAGCTCGGGCGGCCATATCATGATCTTGAAGACGCGAACAAATACCTTGAACGTTCGGATAGTTTTCTTGTCCGAAAGAATTTTTTGGAATTCGTTGCCGGGAACGGGCGAAACATATGATGCGGGCGCTTTTGGTCGGTATGCACTGGTTCCCTAACCGGGCCGGCGGATTGAATCGGTATTTCTTTGAGGCGGTTCACGCTCTTGCCGAAGGCGGCCTCACAGGTACTGCGGTTGTCACCGAAGTAAAACCGGAACAGAAGTCCCCTTTGGCCCTGCGGAGCATGGCTCCGGAGAATGCATCCGGAGGGGAGCGGCGCTTAGGCGTCCGCCGCGTGGTGCGGGAGGAGCTAAGCCGCGGCGTGGACATCGTGAACGCGCATTTTGCGCTCTACGCCTATCCGTGGCTGAGTGATCTGCCTGCTTCGACGCCTCTGGTCTCCCATTTCCACGGGCCGTGGGCGATGGAGCTGGCGGTCGAATCTCGGGGCATCAAGAACCTGATACGTGTCGCAATGGCCCGCCACATGGAGCGACGAGTCTACGGCAGCGCACTGCGCGTAATAACCCTCTCTCAGGCCTTCGCGGATATTGCACACGAACGCTACGGCGTACCGAAGGACCGGCTGCGCGTGGTGCCGGGAGGTGTCAATACCGCGCTCTACTGCAGTGCCCCTGAGCGTCGATTGGCGCGCGAGCGCCTGGGATGGCCACAGGATCGACCTATCCTGCTGGCAGTACGCCGGCTGTCGCGTCGCATGGGGCTCGAGCAGCTGCTGGAGGCCGTAGCGGCGGTGCGCCGGCGCCATCCAAATGTCCTGGCGTTGATCGGCGGTAAGGGCGCGCTTACCGCGGAGCTGCAGGCAACGATTGAGCGCGAACATCTGCAGGAGAACGCACGACTGTTGGGATTTATTGCGGATGAGGACCTGCCGGCAGCGTACGCCGCCGCCGACCTAACGCTGGTTCCAACGGTCGCGCTGGAGGGCTTTGGCCTGGTCATCGTCGAGTCGCTGGCCTCGGGTACGCCGGCGCTTGGTACTCCCGTGGGCGGGATCCCCGAGATTCTTCGAGCCTGGCACCCGGAACTGGTGACGGATGCGCCCACGTCCGCCGCGATGGCCGAGCGGATCGACGCCATTTTATCTGGACGCGTCACGCTGCCGGATCCCGAGGAATGCCGGATCCACGCGGGGAGGTACGATTGGAAGCTCGTTGTGCCGCAACTTCTTGCGATCTTCGAGGAGGCGAGGGTTTCAAAGAAATCAGTCGCCAAATAGCAGATTCATTGCCCATGGGATTTGGGATGAATGGCCTTGTGAATTGGGATGTTCGGCCCATGCATTCGACAGAATAGCGTGACATAGTATGAGCACAGCTTGCCAGCGAAGTCAATCGGAAAGTGACATCCTGAACGGCGGCGGTCGAATAGAGACGCCGACGCCTTTTCACGCGAATCCTTAGCACCACGGCGTCGAAGGAGAATCCATGTCCAGAAGTGCAGGCGGCAGCGAGACTACGGAGCCAGTTGCTGCTGCCCCGCCCTCCAAGCCGCGAATGACCATTTCGCAGAATCTCGCCGTGAGCTCGTTCTGGTTCGCCACAAATCTACACTGGGGCGCGCTTCTGTTGATCGTTATTCCTCACCAGGCAAAGCTAATGTCACCGCAAGATCCAGCGGGGGCGATCGCATGGATTTTTGGGCTAGGATCTATCGTTGCATTGTTGATTCCGCTGCTCGCGGGCGCCATGAGCGATCGGTCGACCTCGCGATTTGGACGCCGTCGTCCCTTCATGGTATTCGGAATCGCCGTCAACCTTATCGGTCTCGCCGTCATGGGATATGGCGCATCTCAGCTGAGCCTGGTGATCTACATTCTGGGCTATCTTGTCGTACAGTTCGGCAACAATACAGCAGGTGCGGCCTACGCGGGAATCATTCCGGACATGGTACCGCCCGCGCAACACGGCGAGGCCAGCGGCTATATGGCGACAATGACGCAGGCGGGAATGATCATTGGAGCATTCGGATCTGGAATTCTTCTCGGACAGGGGAACGCAATGCTCGCGTACCTGACCATCGCCTGCATTCTGGTCGCTTTCGTGGTGCTGACGGTGCTTACGGTACGAGAGAGGCCGCTCGAATCCAAACCAGCGCCTTTGACGCCCGCGGAGTTCATTCGCGCTCTGGTGGAGCCTCTTAAGTACCGGGATTTCTTCTGGGTACTGGTGACGCGCGCTCTGGTGACGCTGGGAATGTGGTGCGTTCAGCCCTTCATTCAGAGCTACCTGTCCGATGTCGTGCACGTGCAGAACGAGGTCAAGATGGGCGGTTACCTCCTCGCGACCATCCTCGTATTTGCCACGATCACTGGGCTGCTCGGCGGCAAGCTCTCGGATGTCATCGGGCGAAAGAAGGTTGTCTACGTAGCCAATGCCGTGATAGCACTCTGCTCCGTCGCATTCGTCTTCAGCCATTCGCTCCAGTACACATTCATCGTCGGCGCACTCTATGGGATGGGTTACGGCGCCTATTTCAGTGTCGATTGGGCGCTGGCATGCGACGTGCTTCCCAACATGGAGGACGCGGGCAAAGATATGGGAATTTGGCACATTTCGATGGTGCTGCCGCAGACCTTCGCGCCCGCGTTGGCCGGCTTCGTGCTCGGTCATGTTGGGACGCCAACGATGATTGAAGGCACTCGTCACTACGCCTTACAGGGATACCAGGCATCGTTTACAATGGGTGCGGTATTCCTTCTGCTGGGCGCATTCTTTCTGCGCAACGTGCGCGAGAGGCGCGACAGGGACCTACACACGCCCGTCGATCACAAAGGATAAGGAACAATCTCTCGTCGGCTTACGTCGTGCCGTCTATGCGTCAGACTGGTTTCCCGCCTGGCGTGGATGGCTGTTGGCGGCGCACGGCACATTTTGCCGTGACCGGAGCCAGACATGAGGAGAGAGAGTTCATGTCCTTACCGGTTCTCCCCGGATTCCTTCATGCCGGCTTTGAATGCTCCACACATGTAGACCGAGACCTGCGGCGCGTCGACGAAATCTCACTAACCCAGCACGATTGCCATGTGCGCGAGGATTATCAGAGACTGCGTGCGCTCGGCATTCGAGTCGCTCGCGATGGCGTTCGGTGGAACCTTGTCGACCGCCGCGGACGTCTCGACTTCTCCTCCGTTCTCCCTTTTGTAGAGGCTGCGGAAGCCGAGCAGATGACTGTCATCTGGGACCTGTTTCACTACGGTTACCCCGATGACATCGATCCATTCCAGCCCGAGTTCAGTCGGCGCTTCGCCGACTACTGTTACGCCTTCGCGCGGCTGCTCGCCCGTCGCGGCCACCGCGCCCCATTTTTCACGCCGGTCAATGAGATCAGTTTCTTTGCATGGGCTGCCTCCGATGGAAATCTCTTTGCGCCTCACGCCGCCGGACGCGGTTCCGAGCTGAAGCGCGCGCTAGTTCAGACTGCGATTTCCGGAATGGTGGCGATCCTGGCTGTGGATCGCAGGTCACGGTTCGTACATTGCGACCCTCTGGTTCACGTGGTGGCGCCGAATGATGCACCACATCTCCAGGGCGAAGCCGACTACTTCAACTACCACTTCGTACACGAGGCGTGGGACATGATCGGCGGTTTCAAAGAGCCGGAACTAGGCGGCGCTCCACGGTATCTCGATATTATGGGCGTCAACTACTATGGGATCAACCAGTGGGAGCATCAGAAGCCCGGCAGCGTTCTCGCTCCTCACGACCCTCGTCGCAAGCCGCTGTCAGAACTGTTGCATCAACTCCACTGCCGATACCAGCGGCCGATCGTAGTTACGGAGACCGCCAGCCAGGGCGATTTACGGCCCGAGTGGGTCCGCGACATCGGCCGTCAATGCCAGTTGGCGATAGAAATGGGTGTGGACCTTCACGGCCTGTGCCTCTACCCGATCATCGATATGTTCGAATGGCACGCGCTCGATACGCCTACTCGCATGGGCCTTTGGGACCTTCAGCTCGTCGAAGAGACCGGGCGTCTGGATCGCGTGGTACATGAGCCGACGCTTCGTGAAGTAAACCGGCTGCAGTCGTGGTTTGCAAACGGAGCGGCCGAGCGACGGGCGCATTCGCGTGTCGCCATCGCCCATGGCCCCCTGCCCGTCCGATGATCGAGCGAACCGGCGCTATCCTGGCGCCACCGAGTTTGGACAGCCGGCAGCCGTTTATCTGGGCCGCCGGAATCGAGGACACCTTTATTGCCGCTCCCCATCCCGTAACGGGGCGCACGCTGGATGAATACGCGCTCACGGAACACTATGCAAGGTGGGAATCGGACCTGGACCTCGTTGCCGGCCTGGGCGTCTCCGCGGTGCGGTATGGTATTCCGTGGTATCGAATCTGCAGTCGCCCGGGAACCTACGACTGGTCCTGGACCGACAGGGTCCTTGAGCGCATCGTCCTGAAACACAGAATCGAGCCGATTATCGATCTTGTGCACTACGGGACACCGCTCTGGCTCGAACACGCATTTCTCAATCCTGACTACCCCCAACATGTCGCCGACTATGCGCGCGCCTTTGCGGAGCGATATCGCGGACTTTGCCACTGGTACACCCCCCTGAACGAACCCCGTGTCAACGCCTGGTATGCCGGTCGGCTTGGCTGGTGGCCGCCGTACGCGCGAGGCATGCGCGGTTTCGTGCACGTTCTGCTTCAGCTTTGCCGTGGAATCTGTCGCACGCAGCTCGCCATCGCGGAAGTCGAGCCGAAGGCCGTGTTCGTGCACGTCGATGCTACGGATCTGTATGTTCCTGCCGATGTGAGTGACTTGGGCCTCGTCACCGAAGCGCAGGTCCGTCAGGATCTCGTCTTCCTCGGCCTCGATCTCGTACAGGGCCTCGTGCTGGCCGATCACTCACTTGTTAAGTTCCTGGAGGGGTATCACATCCGCGACGAGGAGTTGGAATGGTTTGTCGCGAACTCCGTAACACCCCACGTCGTCGGCTACAATATGTACCCGATGTTCTCGCGAAAGATGCTGGTCCGGACGCCGCGTGGAGGGATTCGCGTAAGGATTACACCCTGCTGGACCGAGACGCTGGGCGAGCTGACTAGGATGTATGCGGCCCGATATTCTCCCGTTCCGATAATGGTGACCGAGACGGCGAACAGAGGGTCGATAGCGCGAAGAGTTCAGTGGATCGAAGAGTCGGTACAGGTATTGTTGAAAGCTCGCGCAGCCGGCATTCCCGTCGTCGGATACACGTTTTGGCCGCTGTTCTCTCTCGTTGCGTGGGCGTATCAGACAGGGAGTCGTGAGGCTGTGAACTATCTCGTCGACATGGGACTATGGGATCTCCGGTCTGGGTCTACCGGCCTTGAGCGCGTCGAAACCCCGGCGCCCGATGCATATCGCAGAGTGATTGACGCCGGCGTTCCCGGACTGGGCCACCGAGTTTCGATTCGTGCCTGAAGGACGGACATTCCTCAGAATCGAAGGAGTAGTGCATTGGAGCTCACCACACTGGGCCGCACCGGCCTGCGCGTCAGCACAATGGGCCTAGGTTGTGGCGGGCCGAGCCGACTCGGGCTCAAGATCGGCGCGACGGAACTGGAAGCTGAAAACGTCGTGCGGAGCGCTCTTGCTCTTGGGATCAACTTCATCGATACCGCTGAAGGCTACGGCACGGAGGAGGTTGTCGGTCGAGCGATCCGCGGCATGAACCGGGACCAGGTCGTGCTCTCTACGAAGGCCGGCGTTCACTGGAACGACCGCCGATCCACCGGCGACGAGATGAAGGACCGCGTCGAGGCGAGCCTTCGCCGTCTGGGAACCGACCACGTGGAGATATTTCACCTGCACGGCATCTCATCCGAAGAATATGAGTATGCGCGCGACGAACTGCTCCCTGCCATTCGAGATCTGCAGGCGCAGGGCAAGGTAAGGTTCATCGGCATCACCGAGGCGTTCGGGCCTGATCCGGGGCACGAAATGCTGAGGACTGCGCTGAAGGAGCCGCACTGGGACGTCGTGATGTTGGGGTTCAACGTATTGAACCAATCGGCGCGAGAGCGCGTCCTCGCGGCGACGATGGAGCAGCGCATTGGGACGCTCTGCATGTTCGCGGTGCGGCGCGCCTTGAGCCGGCCGGAGGTCCTGCGAGAGGTGTTCGAGGACCTGGTCGCGAGCAAGATCATCGCCCCGGAGGACGTCGATATGGCGGATCCGCTGGGATTCGTCGTGACGGAGGGCGGCGCGTTGAGCGTTACGGACGCGGGTTATCGCTTCTGCCGTTGGGAGCCCGGCATCGATGTGGTCCTGTCCGGCACGGGCAATATCGCGCATCTTCGTGAGAACGCCGCGTCGCTGGAGCGTCCTGCTCTTCCTCCGCCTGTGACAGCCCGCTTACGGCATCTCTTCGCAGGCGTGGACGGCATCTCCGGCAATTAGTCACGATAGCAGTCTCTGCTCTGCCATGTGGCAGCATTACCTGGCGGTGGCCGGCCATTGACGCGTTCGCCCCAGTCTATCATACTCGAGCGGAGGTGGCCCGCGCAATCTCCACCGCCAATCACGACCATGACTGTGAGGAACAGGGCGACAATGTGGGATGACCCGTTTCGAAGAATACGATGGTTCGCGCTCTTCGCACTTGCTCTGGTCCTTGCGGCGAACCCTGTGATCGCCCATCGGGTTTTGCCCGCCGGCAAGGCGGGAGCCGGTGCGGGACTGTCTCCACGCTCCGCGGAGTTGCAGCACTGGGCATTTCAACCTGTACGCATTGTCTCCTTGCCTCCGGTGAAATCCGCCGCATGGTGCGTCACTCCCATCGACCGGTTCGTTCTCGCCGCATTGGAACGACGGGGCATGCATCCCGCGCCGCCGGCCGACAGGCGGACCCTACTGCGCCGGGTAACCTACGATCTGATCGGGCTTCCGCCAAGCCCTGATGAGATCGCCAATTTCCTGGCAGACAGAAGGTCGAACGCCTATGAGAAAGTGGTCGACCGCCTGCTGGCCTCACCTCGCTATGGCGAGCGGTGGGCGCGTCACTGGCTCGACGTCGCCCACTATGGGGACACGCACGGCTACGACAAGGACAAACGCCGCGATCACGCCTGGCCGTACCGCGACTACGTGATCCGCGCGTTCAACGAGGATCGGCCATACTCGCGTTTTGTTCAGGAGCAGGTGGCGGGCGACGTGCTCTTTCCGAACACTCCGGACGGCGTAACCGCCACCGGTTTCCTTGCGGCGGGACCCTGGGATTACGTTGGTAACGTTGAACTGGCGGAAGGAACTGTTGAGAAGGAGAAGACTCGCCTGCTGGATCGCGATGATATGGTATCGAATGTGATGGCGACGTTCAACAGCGTCACTATTCACTGCGCGCGCTGTCACGATCATAAGTTTGATCCGATCCCACAGCGGGACTATTATCGCCTGCAGGCCGTGTTCGCGGGGGTCGAGCGGGGCGATCGCCCATATGGTGAACCCAAGAATATGGCGGAGCGGACCGAACTCGATCGGCGGGAACACGATCTCACTGCGGCTCGAACGGCGCTTAAGCAGAAGATTGCCGCAATATCCAGCCCCGAGATCGCTGGGTTTGATCGAGAGATCGCGGATGTTGCATCCCGTCGAGCGCGCCTTGGACAATCCGAGCTCGTGTACACCGTTCTTCCGCGCGCGCCGCGGCCAATCCAAATACTGGCGCGCGGCGATGTCGAAAAACCGGCCGGCCTGGTCGGTCCCGGCGCACTCTCTTGTCTATTGAGCCTGCCTGGTGGCTTCGATATTGCAGCCACCTCGCCCGAAGGCGAGCGGCGCGCCGCCCTCGCACACTGGATATCCTCCCCGTCCAATCCGTTGACCTGGCGGTCGATCGTCAACCGGATATGGGCTTACCATTTCGGACAGGGAATCGTCGATACGCCCAACGACTTCGGACGGAACGGCAGCCGTCCATCCCACCCGGAGCTTCTGGACTGGCTGGCCCGGACGTTTGTGGATGCGGAGGCGGGTCACGTAACGCGTCCCCAATCGAAAGTCGAAAATCGAAAATCGAAAATCGACGCGCCCTGGGCCTGCGGCCAGTCTCTCAAGCGGCTCCATCGCGTCATCGTGCTCAGTGCGACTTACCGGCAGTCGACCCGCATCGACCCGGTATACACCACGCGGGACGGGGACAACCGGCTGCTCTGGCGGATGAACCGGCAGCGCCTGGACGCGGAAGGGGTGCGCGATGCCGTCCTTGCGGTGAGCGGGAAGCTGGACCTGACAATGGGCGGTCCGGGATTCGACCTATTCCGCTTCAAGGATGACCACTCGCCGGTGTACGACTACACCGCGCCGGGCATCGCCGATCGGCCGGAGACCTGGCGCCGCGCGGTCTATGCGTTCACAGTCCGCAGTGTCCAAAATCCGTTCATCGAATGCCTTGATGGAGCGGATCCCAACCTTCCAACTCCGGTTCGCAGCACAACCCTCACGGCGCTCCAGGCGCTCGCACTGCTCAACGACCCGTTCATCCTCCGCCAATCCGCATTCTGTGCGGAGCGGCTGAAGCGGGAGCACTCCGATCCGTCGGGACAGATTTCCGCTGCATACGAATTGGCGTTTGGCCGCGACCCGATGCCGGCGGAGGCGTCGAACCTCATCGGGTTCGCGTCCAAACACGGTCTCGCAGCCGCATGTCGCCTGCTGTTCAACGCGAACGAGTTTCTATTCGTGGATTGAGTTCGGGCTCCGACACGGGACCGGCCGCTGACGAAGACCGTCCTCGCCAACTCCGGCATGCCCGGATGTTCTGGCTGGTTTCGGCTGTGGCACTCGAATCGGCACATGGTTGGATCCCGCTGCTGGATTTCGTAGCGATTACGGCAGTTGTGATGACTGCGCCGATGCCGATCTGCAGTCGTGACGGCCGCCATCGAACGTAACCTTACCAGGAAAGACGAATATCTCCATGAACATACGAAAAGCATTGCCATCCGCCGTCTTGGTCCTCCTGGCCATATTCACGACCGCCTTTGCATTCATCAACTACGGCAGCTTCGTCAAAGTCTGGCCGCTGACTGGTCAGCAGCGCCTGACGGTCGTGATCGCGGTTGCATTCGGCCTCGGGGCGGGAATAGGAGGGCTAATCACACACATACTTCACCAGAGTCGGTTACCGTCAGCTCCTCCGCCTCCTATAGAACTGAATAAACGGTGATGGCTTTCTATCGCCCAATTGAATCGCCTTGCAACGGCTGAAAGAGCGGGCCAGTCATCACGAGATTATCGCCGACGGGACGCATCAACAGGTTAAGGCTGGTGTGCGCGTAGAGGTCGGTGGACCGAAGCAGAGTCATCGCGAGCAGTCCCTCGACGAAATAGGTAACGGTGTGGGTGACTGCTGACGTCAGGGCCACGGACCTGATAGTAATTTTCGGTGGATCCATTGGCAGCTCGATAATGTAGTTGCGGAATGCGCTAAACGCCAATACCTGATTATGCACCGGAGTCATCGCGGCAGCCCCGTGGACTCCGTCGCGAGACACATGCCTATTTCGTGCGCGGCAGGTCTACCATCTCATCGTCCCTCGATGTTGAGAGTTGAGCTGATCCATCGAACGCATAGGCGATAATTATGGACTTGTGAGTGCCGGCAGCTACATCCGGTACGGCGGACAGATCGCTCGGCGCAAAATGAAGTTGTGAGTTATTCACGAGTCGCCGAACCTGCAGTGTGATATCCACCCACCTTCCCTCAACACCAATTAAAGCGGAGAGTATGGCCATCCCCTTCGCAGTGCCGGGCTGTGGCCTAATTGCTTCGATTCGCCGTTTTTCCGCCAGCAGGCGCAGTGCCTCCTCAAGGTCGTCCGCTGCCAATGCAGCCTTTCGGGCCGCATCGAGCTCTTTAACATATTGCTCTTGCAGCGTGCTGACTTTCTGCGCATATTCGTCATCGAGTCGCCTAACTCCGTCCCTATACGCGGCAATCGCTTTGACAGCGCGCAATGATGTCGGAACATCGACCGCGGGACGTGACTGTGCGAACGCGAACGCCAGAATGAACGAAGACGCCCCAGTGAGTAAAGGCCACCCGATCACTCGCTTCATACGAAATTCCCTTCTTTCTTTCTGCGCAAGGCGGATCCACCCACATAATATCAGGCTTCCTCCAAAGTGCGAGAGTTCCCGCATCTCCTAAAGGAAGCCCACAACGGGGTCGGTCGGAATGACTGCGTTGCGCAGCTTCGGACGGGCGGGCGCTACGGCCGGCTACGTGAGATAAGCCGCTCCAACGTCGAGTCCTTCTTCCGGCGTGCCCTTGAAGGTTGCATTTCTGAACGTGCACGGCTCGTATCGTTCGTTGCTATATGTATAGAATGCCAGGCTCCAGTTGTCCTTGGAGAAGTACGTGAGCCGGCACAGGTGCACCTGCCTCGACCGGAGCCTTTCCATGAAGTCCTCGCGCGTCTCGCCGGTAACCTTGAGGAGCTCCTTTGTTGGCTCATTCGGCTCGGTAAAGGCGTCGACGTAGCAAAAAGCGCCATGAAACCGGATGTCGAGCCGGGTGTACTTCCCGGCGAATTTTGCGGCAGCGTGTCGCTCCAATCTTGCTATGGTATCGCGGCGCACTGCTTCGGGAATCTTGTTGCCGCCGGAATGCGGATCATAAACCCAACTATAGTTGCGCATCGCTCGAGGTCCTTTCACAACTACTTAGCTCACGTCACTTTATGTCCCTATTTTGCCATGGCAATGAAACCGCCCCACGAACACGTCGGAGTACCGATTGCTCGCTAATGATCCTTATCGATCAATTCTACACGTGCGGACGCAGTGACATCGAGTCTCGATTTGACCGCGCCTGTGAGACCCGCTGAGGGCGCCGCATGTCCGGGCGGATTCACACCGTTCAAATGGGCAGTGCCATAGCGCGGCAGTCTGCCGACAGAGACGAGGTATCGATCGAGCGTCTCCGCGAATAGCCGTCGTGCGGGCAGATAACCCCGCGCAGCCGCGACAAGCGCCAGTTCGTGCGGAAGGAGCGATGCCGGATCCCCTGCGGCGTATAGCACAACTGCTGCGTGAAAATAGTCCCGTGGGGTTGAAAGCTGGTCGGATCGATAGATCGCCAGGACGCGTTTAGCCCCTTTCGGTGTGGGTTTCGCTGCCAGGTGAGCGAGCTCCCTGGAAACCGGTCGGCGCGCCTGTTCTAGGATCCATTTCGCGTTGGTGCGCTGCTCGACGCGGGCAGACATCGCCGGAAACGCGGTGCTGTTCGCATTGAGGCCATCGCGCCGATACTCGGTGGGAGTCGGCATGAACAGATCGCGGCGCAGCGCGTCGGTCACGCTGTCCGGCTTGCCGTCGTCGACGGGGTTGAGAACGGCGGCGCCGTCGATGGCGAAATGGAACTGGCTTCCAACTCGTTGTATCTTCCCGATCTTGGTGAGAAACCTGTCCTCCGCAAGTGCCGCCAGATTGCCGACATGGCCCAGCATTCCGCCAACCGCGGCGAGCTCATGAGCGGTCAGGAAGTCGTCCGGCGTATCGCCGTGCTGAAAGATCAGGGCGGCCGTATCGAAATCGTCA
Source organism: Chthonomonadales bacterium (assembly GCA_038211235.1). Taxonomy (GTDB): domain Bacteria; phylum Armatimonadota; class Chthonomonadetes; order Chthonomonadales; family Chthonomonadaceae; genus DATGJU01. The sequence continues at coordinate 13,420 of JBBQVV010000001.1, forward strand.
CCGGTAACAAGCTTCTCCGACTTGAGCAGTTCCAGAACGCGATCTCGACGTGCTCGATCGCGCGCCTCGACCGGTTTCCACTCCTCGGCCGTAGGCGGCTTCGTGAACGTACGGTCCGCCTGATCCACCTTTGCAATCGCTCGCAGCTCGGCGCTTGCCGGTCCATCTTTCGACCGAACCTGTAGGACGATTTCCGGCTCGTGGCGACGTTCAAATCCGATGGACCTCGCGGCGCCGCAAGCCACGAGCAACAGAATTATGCAGAGTGCTGACTTCACGTCTGCTCACCATTCCTCAGCCTCCTTGACCGCACTAACTCTGCCAAGGATTACAGCACCGCTTTGCCGCCTTCAAGATCCATCCTGCCCCAACTACGATGTCTAATCCTCATTACACATCGCTTCTAACTGACAACAGTTTACCATAGCCACGAAACACGCCTAAGATTCGGATGGCGTTTCGATTCAACGCAAATGACAATCCCCGATGTTTATTTACGACATTGGCGGCCCATCTCTAAGGGCGTCGGGCAAGCCTGGACGACGACGATATCGAAATGACCTGGAATGCCTTCCGACTGGATACCAGGCCCTCATACGAAACATCGTAACTGTCGAATGCTCGCATCGTGACTGAATCCGCGGCGCCCGTTATACGTGAAGAAGGAATAGTGATCTCTAGGGCGAACTCGAATAGTGAGCGGGCCGGAATGGTAGTATCGCGCGCCGTTAGATGGAAAGGATCATCTCTGAATGGCATCTCACGGAAACAGTCGGGTTGTCGTGACGGTTGGAGTTCACGACGGCGACATTCGAGGCTGCGACAACCGCGCTCTGCAGGCCGCGGTCGAATATGTGGCGAACCTTGGCGGCGGCGTGGTGGAGATAGGCGTGGGCGAGTATCTCATGCGCGACTCGCTGCATCTGCGATCGCACGTGACCATTCGCGGCCAGGGCGAAAGGACGGTGCTCACGAAAGCCAAGTCGCACTCGTCGCTTCTTTTCCTGGACGGCGACTACGGCGAAGAGCAGTTCACGGTGACGGAACCGGACGGATTCGCAGTGGGTGACGGCATCGCGGTATGGGACAAGAACGCGGGGGGATTTCACACCACGGTCGCGAGGATCCTCGGTCGCGAGGACGACACCTTTACGATCAGTCTGCCGTTGAACTCCGATTGCATGGTGGATAACGGCGCCCAGGCAGCGAGTGTGTACCCAGTCTTGAGTGGTTACCACCTGGAGTGTGCGCGCGTTGAATGCCTTACAATCGACGGCAATCGTGATGAGAACGTCGCGCTGAACGGGTGTCGCGGCGGCGGGATTTTCCTGTACCGCTGTCCGGGCACGGTCATCGAACGATGCACCACACGGCGGTATGCCGGAGATGGGATCAGCTTTCAGCAGAGCGACGATGTGATCGTTTCCGACTGCGTGAGCGAGGACAACGCGGCGCTCGGACTTCATCCCGGAAGCGGGTCGCAGAATCCGATCGTCCGCCGCTGCGTCGCACGTCGGAACGGCGACGATGGCCTCTTCCTCTGCTGGCGCGTGAGACACGGGCTCTTCGACGAGAATATCCTGGAAGATAACGGCCGATTCGGAATATCGATCGGGCACAAGGATACGGATAATCTGCTGAGAAACAATAAAATTCGTGGGAACCACTCCGACGGCATCTTCTTCAGGAACGAGAGCGAGCCGATGGCTGCCCACCGCAATCGCCTGGAGGCCAACCTGATCGAGAACAACGGAGTTGAGCGCTCAGTCGCCGGGATTCGGGTCCGCGGTGCCACGCATGATCTGGTCTTCAGGGACAACGTGATACGCGACACGCGCGAAACCAATGAACGCCGGCAAGAGGTCGGAATCCTGCTCGAGGAACTGGTTGGCTGTGTGGACATGGAAGGCAACACGGTCGATGCGGCCACCACGCTCGATGACAGGCGGCAGACGCGCTGACTGCACCGATTGACTGGAGGCTGCAAGTATGCGCATTGCACACTGCCAGTATGAGCCGAAGAGCGGCGACTTCGACGCGAATCTCGGCAAGATGGCTGAGGGGCTACAGCAGGCGGAGGCGGATCGGGCCGAGATCGTAACGTTCCCGGAGTGCTTCCTAACCGGATATCAGGACGATGGCGACCGCGCGCGTAAGCACGCGTTCTCAGTGGCCTCGCCGCAGATGATGCGGGTCCTCGACGCGACCAGCAAGTTCGATCCGACCGTTATCATTGGGTTCAACGAGCTGCGAGGCGACGATCTCTACAACACCGCGCTGATCGCGCATAAGGGACACCTGCTCGGAACCTACAGCAAGTGTGCCGCCTTCATGCCATTCCACAAGCAGGGTCGCGATTTCCCGGTGTTTGTGCGCGAGACGCGCCAGGACGGTCACGTTAAATTCGGAGTCATCATCTGTGCGGACGGCGGGTATGTTGAGCCGGCGAGGATTCTTGCGGTCAAGGGCGCTCGCGTGGTCTTCGCCCCGCACTATAACTATATCTCCGCTAAAGGCCTCATCTCCCACTTCATGAAGGTCCGCGCCGACCACGTCGCACGTGCCGTGGAGAACAGTATCTTTTTCGTCCGGGGCAACAACGTCACCGTCGGAAAGGAGCAGAGCATACGAGGCTTCGAGGGTGTCGGGTACGGCGACAGCTATGTCGTGGACCCGGACGGCGAGATCCTTGTTCGATCGCGCCGACACGTCGAGGACATCATGGTTGCAGACATCGATCCCAACAATCCGAAGCATATCGATCGTGACTGGACGGTGGGCCGATCGGTCTGGAGCGCCAAAGAGTTCGGTCGCCTCCTCGATGATGCGGTGCGAGAGCGTGGACGAAAGGTGGCGGGCGACTAAAGTCTCGGCCCATACGGGTAAACCTGACATCGCACTACGCCCGCACTGGTACATGCGGCGGAACCGATTGCCAAGATCTGTTCATTGCGCGAGGAAACTAATCCCGGCGGCCGCCGTAACACTTGCAATTCATAGTCATCGGGCGATCATCAACGCTCGCGGTACGGTTAGAACACTCGATGTATCCGCTCGGATCTCTCGGTTTCGATGAGACCGAATTTGCTCATCAGATTGGCAAGGGGAGGAGAAATGACTATCACGCCAGGCATCAGCCCGCACGCCGCCAACGACCTGGCTGACGTAGCGGTGTTTCCAGTACGGGTGAGTGAAAATGGGCGGTACATCGTCGATCAGAACGGCCGGCCGGTATTCTGGCTCGGCACGACGCAGTGGCAGCTGTTTCGTGATATCACGCTGGAGGAGGCGACGACGGTAATCGACCGGACGAGAGCCAACGGCATGATTTTCATCCAGTCAATGCTCGCGGGAGTCGGAGACGGCACGAAGCCCAGCATTCACGGCGAAAAGGTATGGCTCGATGACGATGCGCTCACGCCAAACGAGGCGTATTTCCGAAACGTAGATGCTGTAATTCGGAATGCAGGTGACAGGGGAGTGATCATCTCGCTGACTCTCTACCATCAGCGGTATCGGAAGATCATCACGGAGCAGAACGCCAGGCGTTGGGAAGAAATTGCGACTCGGTACCGAGACGCGCCCAACATCGTCTGGTCGATGACTCCCGAGGCGAAGGATGAGTTTGTGCCGGTAATACGAGAACTTGCCGAGGGCCTGCGCGAAGGCGATGGCGGCCGGCATCTCATCACATTCAAGCCGGACCCCTCGCCCTATTCATCCAGTTTCATGCATACGGAGCCATGGCTCGACTTCAATTCGATGCAGACATGGGCCGACGTCCAGCTGATCACTCCAATGGTCGGCAACGACTACGGCTTGAAACCGGTGAAGCCCGTACTGATGGCCGAGGGCGCTTACGAGGCCGGTACCGAGTATGGTTTCGACGTGACCCCGCTGTGGGTGCGGAGGCAGGCGTACTACTCCTTCCTTCTTGGCGCTCACCATACCTACGGGCATAACGACAGCTGGCGAGTACTTCCCACCCGCGTTGAGACGCTGGACGCGCTGGGGGCGGTGCAGATGGGCGTGCTCAGGCAAATATTCCAGAACCTCGACGAGTGGTGGTTTCTGGTGCCGGACCAGAGCGTACTTGCTGAGGGAGGCAAGACGGACGGCAGGGTCCTGAACCTGGCGGCGCGCCACCAGGACGGTAAGTGGGTGATGGCCTATCTCGCCGAACCGGCAACGGTTGCAATCGATATGGCGACGATCGCGGGCGCGGACCACGCCAGAGCGCAGTGGATCAATCCATCAACCGGTTCTCCTCAGGCCATAGGCGAATTCCCAACAAGTGGGACGCAGACCTTTAAGACTCCCGCGAGCTGGGAGGATGCGGTGCTGGTCATCGAGCGTGTGTAGAGGTGAATTGTAACGATCGTGGGAACGCGAATGCACTTGTCCGGACCAACCAGAAACGAGCTGCTATACGGAAGTTCGGTTGCGCCGCCCGAGCAGACTCCTTTGCGCGCCGGGCCGTTATCGCTTGTCTTCGAGGAAGGTGACCTGCGTCGTGTCTGTATGGGCCGACAGGAGATACTGCGCCGCGTCTACGCCGCGGTCCGTGATAAGAACTGGGCCACGGTAACGCCGACCCTTTCCAATCTGAAGGTAGATCGGTCCGCCGACTCGTTTCACGTCGCCTACGACATGGCGAGTCGCGGGGGCGAAATCGACTTCTCCTGGAATGGAACCATTGATGGCAGTTCGGACGGTACAATCGTGTTCACGATGGATGGCCAGGCTCGTTCGACGTTCCTGCGCAGTCGTATCGGCTTCTGCCTGCTGCATCCGGCGGAGTGCGCCGGCAGCCGCTGCCTGATCGAGCACGATGACGGCACGATGTCCGACGTCGTGTTTCCGGAGTACATCGTTCACGATCAGCCCGTGCCGCACTTCGCTTCGATCCGCGCGATGACGCAGGAGATCGCATCCGGCGTAAAGGCGAGGATCGAGCTTGAGGGCGACCTCTTCGAAATGGAGGATCAGCGCAACTGGACGGACGCCTCCTTTAAGACGTTCTGCACGCCACTCCACCTGCCGATTCCAGTGGAGGTTCCGGCCGGTACTCGAATCCGTCAGCGGATTACACTGCGTCTGTTAAGGGACATGTCCGGCTTGCCACCGCCAAAGGGTGCCTTCATTGCGAGGGCGCCTACAGTGGAAGCCATCCGCGTTATGCCGGCGGACCGACCCGCAGGGCCACTCCTGGCAATCGGACTGGGACTTTCCAGTCTCGCCGCCGAAACCAGTATGCAGCAGCGGGAGCGCCTTAGGGCGCTCCATGCAGCCCATCTCCGCGTCGACCTGCGAGTCGCAACCGATTTCTGGCAAGTTGATCTGGAACGCGCCATAATCGAGTCGACCTCACTTGGCGTGCCGCTGGAGATCGCGCTGCTTCTTCCGGATGCACCCCTGTCGACGCTGCGGGAAGTGCGCACGAAGCTCGACGCGCTCCATCCCACTGTCGTCCGCTGGCTGGTCCTGCCCGATCTGGAGCAGCTCGGGCGGAAACCTCATCACGCCGACCTGCTGAAGGCCGCGAGAGAGGCGCTAGCCGACTATTCGCCCGCCGTCCCATTTGCCGCCGGAACTAACTCCGATTTCATCTTTGCCAATCGGTATCCGCCACCTCAAGATGACGCCCATGCAGTAACATTCTCGATCAACCCGCAGGTGCATGCCTTCGACAATGCCTCAATGATGGAGGCCTTGGGCGCGCAGGCGATGGTCATTGTAAGCTCGCAGCGGCTGGCGGGCGGCAAGCCTGTATCGGTCAGTCCCGTGACACTGCTTCCGCGCATCAACCCCTATGCGGCCGCGCCGCTGCCGTGGTCGCCGCCGCCGGCCGATCCACGCCAGCGATCGCTTTTCGCGGCGGCATGGACGCTCGGAAGCGTAAAGCACCTGGCGGAGAGCGGGGCGGCATCCGTGACCTATTTCGAGACGATCGGCCCCGGAGGCGTGCTGGACGGTGCAGCGGTCTTCCCGCTCTTCCACGTGCTCGCGGACATTGGTGAGTTTGGCGGCGGCCTGGTTCAGCCGACGGTCGCGAGTGATCTCATGAAGGTCGCCGGTCTGATGGTGCGCAGGGCGGAGCGATGCCGGTTGCTCCTGGCCAACCTGACTTGCGAACGGCAGCGGGCGGCCGTCGAGAACGTTAGCGGAGCCGTCGAGACGCGGGTGCTCGACGAAACGAATGTGCTGGATGCGATGCACTCGCCGGAAGCGTATCGCGCCGCGAAGGGCGAGCAGACGGAGAGCGAGGGTGAGCTTTCAATAACGCTGCTGCCCTACGCGGTAGCGCGGATCGACTGGAAGGACGGACAGTTCCCTCTCCCTTGAGGGAGAAGGTAGTGTGAGGGTGGGACTTGCGACACAATGCGGCCGCCTACCTTGTCGCCGATCCGCGCTGGATGTACGTCGTGTCAATCATGAAAACGGCCGGAGTCCGAGACTTTTCACCCTCATCCCCGGCCCTACTCCCCGTGGGAGAATGGAGCGAGTGCGATCGATTGTGCACAATATGGCGGCCTGAGGCTTAAGCAAATTGAAAATGAGAAACGCGAACATCGAGTTTCGCAGATACACATGACTAGATTCGCAAGACAGTATGGAACTTCACGACAGGTGGCGGCCATACGGACGGAGACAAGTTGACAGACGAACCGAGAGATCGTTACTCTTCCGCAATCGGCAGCCCAAAGAGCGAACTGCCGACGCCGTCCTTGCTGCTGGATCTGGAGGTGCTAAAGCGCAATATCGCGGTCGCAGCCGAGCGGCTAGATGGCGCGGTGGCGCTGCGCCCGCACGCAAAGTCGCACAAATGCGCCCAGATCGCAAGACTACAGATTGCCGCCGGTGGAGTTATCGGCATCACGACGGCCACGCTTAGGGAAATCGTGGCGCTTCGAAACGCGGGCCTTACGGAAGTCTCCTATCTCATTGCAAATGAGGTAGGCGGACCCGAGAAGTGCAGGCAGCTTGCCGAGGCAGCACGGGAGGCGAGCATCCTCGTGGCGGTCGATGAGGCGGAAAATGCCGAGCAGTTGTCGACCGCGGCGAGGAACGCCGGCAGTGAGATTGGCGTGCTGGTTGACGTAGACACCGGCATGAACCGGTGCGGCGTCCGCTCGCCGAACGACGCGCGGCGGGTCGCCGAGACGGTCGCACGCCTGCCCTGCCTGCGGCTCCGTGGCGTCACGCGATACGAGGGTCACTGCGCTCTGGAGCCGGATCGCGTAATTCGAACAGCAAAGGCAGGCATCGCAATGACCTACCTCGCGAGCGTTTCGGACGGTCTGCGTGCGGCCGGGTTTCCGATCGAGATTGTCTCCGCGGGAGGTACGGGAACGTGGGATATCACCTGCAATATGGCCGGCGTTACCGAGCTGCAGATGGGCTCGTATGTCTTCCTGGACGCTGCACGCGCGGAATATGTAACAGGACTTGACTGTGGTTTGGCGGTTTTGGCCACGGTAGTCAGTCGGCAGCGCGGAACCCTCATACTCGATTCGGGACGTAAGACCTTAAGCGGCGAGGTGCATCCGCCCACGATTGCGGGTTATCCGCCTGAACAGATCAAGGTGCGAGGACTTGCCGAGGAGCACCTGCTGTGCGACGTGACCGATGACTGCCCGCTCAAGGTCGGCGATACGGTCGAGGTCACTCCAGGCTATGCGCCGCTGACGGTCAACCTGCACGAGGTCTATCACGTGGTTCAGGATGGCGTGACCGTGGACGTATGGCCAATTCTTGCCCGTGGCGCTGGATGAGAGGAGGGCTCCTGATGCGATTTGGCGGCAGGGTCGCGCTGGTCACCGGAGGCGCACAGGGCATTGGCCGCGCCGCCGCGGAGGCGCTCATGGCGGAGGGAGCCCATGTCGTACTGTTCGATCAAAACGAGCAAGCGGTCCAGTCCGCTGCCCGTGAGATCGGCGCGCTTACGGTGATTGGCGATGTAGCCGTTCGCGCTGACGTTCATCGTGCCGTGACTACCTGTACGGAGAGCTATGGACGGCTGGACATCCTGGTCGCCAACGCAGGAGTTACCGATGCGCAGCCGCTCCTGGAGGTCGAGGATGACCGCTGGAAGCGAGCGCTCGATGTAAACGTCACCGGGACGTTCCTGTGCGTTCAGGAGGCCGGCCGTGCAATGCGTGCACACGGCGGCGCAATCGTCGTGACGGCCTCAACGAACGCCTTTTACGTCGAAACTAACCTCGCGGCGTACAACACCTCGAAGGGCGGTGTCATGGCCTTCGTCCGATCGGCTGCCATCGACCTCGCGCCGCTGGGGATCCGGGTCAACGCGGTTCAGCCTGGCGTGGTCAACACGCCTTTCGCGGCCATTCTCCTCGACAACCCGGACGAGGCGGCGGACTATAAGAAGCACATACCGCTCAATCGCTTCGCGGAGCCGGAGGAGATTGCGCGCGCCATTCTCTTCCTGGCCTCCGACGAGGCGTCATACATCACCGGCCAGGGCCTCATTCTGGACGGCGGCCTGACGCTCGGAATTGCACTGGTCTTGCCTCCCGGCGGGTAGCGGGCGACTAAAGCCCGAGAGTATCCAGCGCCAGTTCGGTCAGCAGGCGCTGCCCGCGTATGGTTGGGTGGACGTCGTCCCAGAACAGAAATCGCTTTGCAGCTCTCTCGGATACAAGGATCGCCTGGTCGCTAACATCCGTCAGCTCATATGCGCCTGGGTTCGCACGGATGGTGCGGACCAGGGAGTTGACGTCCATCAGGTAAAATGTGCCCGCAGGATGCTCCAACTGCAGGTTGTAGAGGGCTCCCGCCAAAATTGCGTTGTGGACTGCGGTCAGATAGTTCAGGCCGCCCCGGGTAACGGGGTCCAGTACAAGCGTTCCCGGCAGCGTGTCCAGATCGGGCAGATTCGGTACCAGGAAGGTTGTCGCGCCCTGTGCCGCAAGCGCCTCGATCTCGTCGGTCAGATTTGTGACGACGGCAAACGGGTTTGGCGGGCCGAGAAGATAGTTGTTGTTGAGATAGTCGTTGGCGCCTCCCCACAAAATGTACAACGCCTTCGAATCCAAGTGCCGGTGCTCCCTGATATAGCTGCCGACCGATGTCTGCATTCCAGGTGTGCCCGGAATGAACCCGAGCAGGTCGAACAGGTTCCTGGCGTCTGTAAACGCGCCGGCAAACGCATGGTCGTCCAGTCTGACCCTAAGGTCCGCCGCTAATCCTTCCACCCATAGGGGACCATTGGAAAACCGCCCGTGAAAGTAGGGAGGCGGCGGAAAGGTGTTTCCGGAGAGCCGGTAAAGATTGCCGTTGTCCGATAGGCTATCTCCAAACACAACGACTTTCTTGAACTCCTGGCCCCGCGCCAACATTGGCGCGACGGTAATGATGACTGCGATCGCGATCCCTGTCAGCGCCCGAAGCGCACCGTGCCGCACTAATGAAGAGACTTTCACCATGATATCCGTGTCCTCGCTTTCATAACATGGCCCGTCCGTTGCGGATGGGACCTTAGGTGAACTGCACTCTTCGTCGATTGCAAATCGAGCGAGAAGACTACGTTGATTAACTGACCGGAATGTCCGGTATTATACGGCCGCGTCGCGGTGGGTTTCACGCTGCCGAGGCACACTCGTTGAAGCATGGTACCCTGTTCGCGCCAATTGCTCGCCATCAGTCTAATAAGCGGCATAATTTCCGTGCCTTTCCGCGAATGAGCATGTCGGATAGCTCGGTAGTCGACCTCGTCGCCGGCTCAGAGCGCGCGTGGAGTTGGTGCGATAGGGCGCGGCGCTAACGGCGGCGGACGTAACCCAATTTCTGGATCGAGGTTCTGGATCCACATGCGTTCTTTGGCGCGAGTGGCTGCACGATGACGAAATGACCACACCCTCGACCCGCTCGCCGATGAAGGGAGGTGAGATGACCACGTCAAGCGGTTTGACTCTAGGATTCGGGATATGCACGAGCCTCGTCTGGTCCGTCGTAGCGCGTAGACAGGACGGACCGGCAGAGAGGCATCAAAAGGTCCTCCGGTTCCTCAAAAAGACAGCGGCGCAACTCTCCGAACGGTCCCTTGTAAACATCAACAGTGTGGCGGAGTGGCAGCGGCAGCGGTCGAAGATACGTGCGCAGCTGCTGTCCATGCTGGGCCTCATTCCATTCCCGAAGCGCACGTCGCTCCAGGATCGCATTACGGGTGTTCTATATCGCCCCAAGTTCCGTATCGAGAAGATTGCCTTCCAGAGCTTGCCCGGCCTGCCGCTGATGGGTCGATACACCCTATTGATCTTGAATCCGCGCCTCACCGAGCAGCCAGTTACTGCATTCGAGTACGCGGAGATCGAGCGCACCTCCTCCTGGATCGGCCGGACCGTCGCCTCGATGCAGGTCTGGGATATTCTGCGGGCTGTGGAGTGGATCACGCATGATTGGGGTCTGACGCCGGCCTCGATCAGCCCCTACGAGAAGGGCACTATGGGCGTGCTATCGCCATACGCGGGTCTGTTCGACAGACGGGTGCAGAGAGTGATTCTCAGAGACCCTCCTGTGTCGCATCAGAATGGAGCGGCGCTGTTGAATGTCCTGAGAGTAACGGATATTCCCAAGTCGCCGGCGCCTTTGCACCGAGACGGCTGGTTATTCTACGTGAGCGTTCGCCCGGCCCGAACGACGCGCGCCGCCTCTACAAGCTCTCCGGCTGTTTGGACCCTTTGACGGTAGCAGGAAGCCTTCCGGATGCGTTGAAGGTTTGGGGACAACATTGGAATCCGAGATTGATAGAATCCAAGATCGAGGGGACGGGAGCGCAGATCATGCGGGAATGGAAACTTTCCGAAGTTCGGTACAGCCTTGTCAGCCGGAGATCGTATGAAGTCGCTGTTTTGCCGATTGGGGCGACCGAGCCGCATGGGCTGCACATGGCCTACGGCACCGACAATTTCGAGGTTGAGTCACTTGCCGATCTTGCCTGCGACAAGGCGCATGCGAGTGGAGCGAAGGTCATTCTGCTGCCGACGATCCCGTATGGGGTGGACACCAACCAGATGGCCTTTCCACTCGCGATGAACGTCAATCCTTCGACACTGAGCGCGCTGATCACGGATATCGTCCGCTCGCTGGAGCGACACGGCGTGCCTAAGATGGTCCTTCTCAACGGGCACGGCGGCAACAACTTCAATCCGTTACTTCGAGAGCTATACGGCAGAACGAGCGTGTTCATAACCTGGGTGGACGCGTGGCGTATCGCGGAGAGCGCTCGCCAAACCATTTTTGAACATCCTGGCGACCATGCGGACGAGATGGAGACTTCCTGGATGCTGCACTTGAGACCGGATCTGGTCACCATGGCGGAATGCGACGACGGAGCCGTCAACACTCCGCGTCTTACGGCCATGCGCGAAGGGTGGGCCTGGTTCGTTCGGCCCTGGGAGCGGCTAACGAAGAACAGTGGTGTCGGCGATCCACGCAACGCGACGGCTGAGAAGGGAAAGCAGTTCCTGACGGAGAGCGCGGAGCGGCTTGCGGAGTTCATCAAAGAGCTGTCGGACGCGGATATGGACGGAGCCTTTCCGTATTGACATGAACGGCGCCGTCGCAGCGGGATCGTGCTCAGCAAACTGCGCCGTCGTGACATCGGTCTCGACTCAGTCCGGTTTAGAGGCTCGGAGTATATGAATGGCGCTCGATATCGGGCGAAATGGCATCGTGCGTCGCCAGCAGGACGGCCGGACGTCGATCCTGCGGCCACATCGAAACGGCGGGCCGGCAACGGAGATCGAGGTTGCGCCGGAACTGGCCGATGAATTCCGCCTCGTAACGGGCGACGACGTGTCGGGTGAGACGGAACCCATCACGTCTGACGAGGTCGAAGGTCTAGATTCCGTGGATCCGGCAGCTCCGCCCGACTGGGAAGCGCGCTTCGGCGAGCAGCCTCATGTCAGCCAGACCGATGTGGCTGTCGTTGATCACCGTCAGCGATTGCCTGCGGAACGATTAATTCGAATCACAGGCGTAAACGGTCTAAGCCTGGACGAAGCGCGGGATCGCCCGTACCCACGCTCGAAGCGCTCTCAGTCCGAAAGGACGCCGCCGGATCGCCGGCTAGTGCTGGCCGACGGACCGGCGGATGCGATCGGCCGCACGCTCGATTTCATCGCTCCTCTCGGCGCCGGAACCTTCGGGGTGATCCATGGACCTCATGGCAGTGGCTTGACTCGAACGCTCCAGGCGATTCTCCATGGAGTTGCGAAACACGCTCCAGACTGCGTTCCACTGGTCCTGCTGTTGCGGGCGCGGGCCGAGGAGGCCACCGAGTGGCGCCGTCGACTTCCACAAGCCGAGGTTATCGTCGCTTCGGCGACGTTCAGCGATGCACCGCCGGAACAGACACTCGAACTGTGCTCCCTCGTGCTGGAAGCCGCGCAGCGCCAGACGGAAATGGGTCGCGATGTCGTCCTGGCAATCGATTCACTGACCGGACTATGGGGCGCGATGCTGGAGGAAGCGCAGGCGGACGCCCAGCAGGAGGCGGATAGCTCCTCGGCACGACTTCGGATACGCGAATGGGTCCAGAAGGCGGGTTGCTTTCATGGCGCGACGCCACTGGGCGGCGGGCTCGGCGGTTCGCTTACGATCCTGGGCGCCGTCTGGCATCAGGCGGTCGACGAAGAGGCCGAGGAGGAGCGCGACACGCACCCACACCTTCGGCTTCTGGAACATATTCTGCAGGACGCCACATGGCTCGTGGCGCTTTCGGAAACCCTCAAACGCCGCGCTCTCTATCCCGCCATCGACGTAAAACGCAGTCGTTCGCAATACGAGGATCGGCTGCTGCCGGCCTATATCGCGGAACGGCTGCTGATCGTTCGCGGCTCCCTGCCACGCAACAATCCTGTATCCTGTCACATGCGCCTGATGGATGCGCTGGAGAGCTCGAGAGACCTGGATGGACTCGTTGAGAGGCTTGCGGATGCGGAGGCTATGTTGGCGTCGGATATTGTGCCTCGCGAGTTTTGGAGGACGTAATCCCGGCCCTGACTGAGACGCACGACGGTACCGGTGCCGCGAAGAGCGGCCCAGTCGGGCTCCTCACGGACAAGTTAAAGGAGGAATATTGTGGCGCGGGGAGAACTCGATTGATGACAACGGAGTCGCGTGTGTTTCGTGGCGGACGGCCGGCTTTTCGTACCGTCTATCGCTCGAGCGCGACAGTACGCGCACCGATCTCGTGTCCCGGTTATCGTGAGGGCCGGTCCCGAATCCTCACGATAGCCCGCAGTCGAAAGGGACGAAGAGATGGATGAGGGCAGATCAGTAGTTCCGCAGGCGGAGCCAGGCGAGCGTCCTTTTCAGGATCCATCCATTCGCACGCTCAATCCTCGTGGGCGCGTGCCTCTCAGCTTCATTATCGACGACTCCACATGCCTCGTCAATCTGGCTTACTTTGGTATCCCGGCCTTCGCCGAGGTGTTTCCCGATCGATATCCTCAGGATTGGCGCTCCCTTCCTCGGGAGATTCCCGACTCCTTCGTGCGTGAGTTCGGCGAGTGGTGTCATGAGCACGGAGTCAAGGGCAAATATAGCATCGTTCCCTACCCGGCCTGCGTCGGTTGGATCGATCGAGAGATGCCGGGATGGACCAGGAAGGAGCTGGAGGCCAGCCTCGACCTGGTTCGGACACTCATGACCCCCGATTGGGACATCCATCCAGAGATGATCTCGCACACCTGGGTGATCGATACGAAGACAGGCCGGCCCTACCCGGAGCGCAGCTCGCGCTTCATGGAGAACTGGGACTGGACGACAGGCCGCTCCGTTGATGAAATGGCCGACTACCTGAGTTATGCGCTGCGCATACTGCACAACGTCGGGCTGCCGTGCGAAGGGATTACTACACCAGGCGGATTCGGCAACCAGGCGCTTCCGGAGCTGGCGCGGGGGACTCTTGAGGCTTGCCGAGCCGTGTATAAGGCCGAGATTCCTCACTACTTTCGACACATCTACACGGACGAGAGAAGCGTCGCGCCGCGCGTGGAATACGCCTCCGGCCTGCAAACCTCCGATCCAAAGTGCGCGGTCTCCATCATCGGATGCACTGGCGACTGGTTCGGCGGCTGGGACGGGCTCTCGGCCGGAACCGTGGACCAATTCATTTCGGAGGACCTCCAGCGCGGACGCCTGCCCGAGGTGATCGACCGTGGAGAGCCGGCTGTGCTCGTCTGTCATTGGCCCGGCATCTACTTCAACGGAGAGCGAGTCGGGTTCCGAATCTTTCAGGAAGTCGTCCGGCGGTTGCACGCCCGCTACAATAATCTGACCTGGATGAAGCTTAGCGAGATATCGCGCTACTGGGCGGCGCGCGAGTTGACGCGGATCGAACGCCAGGGCGGTAGGCTTGTATTGCAAGCGCCTTTCGGGGCTCCAGACTTCACGCTGGAGGCGCCGGGAAACCCCGGGTCGCTTACCCTGACCGTCGCCGGGCAGTCGCTGCGGCTCCGCGAGGTAAAGGCGTCGAGCGAGCTTGTATCCGGAACATGGTACGTCGAGGGAGCTAAGGCAGTCGCGTGCTTCGATCTCCAACGTGGTGAGTCCGCGATCGAGATGGCGTGAATGCGTCGAGAAGGGGGGAGGCGGATGGAAGGCCCACGTGGTGCGCGAATCGAAGACCGCGAATCACTGCGGACACTCACGGACATCGTATTTCGCAAAGGCATGCTGGATCAATACGTCCAGCTCTTTAACGAAGCCAACTATGACAATCTGCGTGTCTGCGCGGAGGATGGAAACTGCGTCTGCCACGTTGGAATGACGGAGCGGCGCGCAATACTGCTCGGATGCCCGGTCAGTGTGGCCTGCATCGGCGGCGTCTCCACGCATCCCGAGTTTCGCAAGCGGGGACTCGCCTCCGCCTGCTTCGACGACGCCCGGCGAAAGGCCCGCGACGACGGCGTCGACTATATGATCGTATCCGGCGATCGCAATCTCTATCGAATGCGCGGGTGCGTTCATGTTGGATCTGATCGTGCCTTCACTGTATCACAGAATGAGATTCCGGCCGGCCTGACGAGAAGATCAGCTTCGGTTACGGTCGAGGTTATGACGGATTCAGAACTTCCGCGCGTCATGGAGTGCTATCGCGGTGAGCCGGTAAGATTTGCGCGGCCGCCGGACGACTATCTGCACGTCCTGGAGAGCGGGTGGGTGATGAACCGGCCATCGGATTTTCTTGTTGTTCGAGAGCAAGGTGTCTTTCGAGGATACATAATTGCCGCGCGGCCGCGCGACGACGGAAAGGTAGGCATCGCGGAGTTCGCCGGAGACAGGCATTCGATTCTTGCGGCACTTCCACAGATTCTGAAGCGCTATGGCGCGATGCGCGTGGAGTTCCAGGCCCTCCGCCACGATGCCTTGATGCGTTCGCTGTGCGAGCGCGAAGGGCTGGAAGGCTCACCGCGCGCGACGGCGGGAACCGTTACGCTCATCAACTTCCCCCAGCTGATGGAGCGAATACGGCCTCTTGCCGACGAGATGCTTGGGGCGCGGCTCGCCACGCGGCTTCAGTTCCGACAGGAAGAGGAGCGATTTGTCTTTGCAATGGGTGATGAAGAGCTGATCACGGACCGATCGGGAGCGGCCCAACTGCTGTTCGGCACCGTGGACCGGCTGCCGGCCGCCGCCGGACAGACGGGCGACCTTGGATTTGCACTCCGCACGTTCCTGCCGCTGCCGACGCTCTGGTACGGTATCAACTATGTCTGACGGGAGGGCACGAAATTGAAAAAGGGTCTCACACAGATCTGCCTTGGCCGCACCTCATCCATCAAGGATGCGCTTCAGCTCTGCAAAGAGATCGGTTACCAGGGCCTGGAGATTCTTCTGACCGAGAACGGTGAGCTGAACATGCGCTCCGGGCAGCAAGACTATGCGAGCCTCCTCCGGATGAGCCGGGAGGCGGGAGTTGAGCTGACAAGCATCTGCGGATCCGGCGATCTCAGTGACAACGACCCGGCGAAGGTAGCCGTCGCCAAAGCGCAAATACGGAAAATGCTGGAGGCTGCGGAGGCGCTCGGTATCGATACTGTTCTGGTCACGGGCGGCCGAACGAACGAGAATGTTGCGTACGATGTCGCGTATGATCGCCAACTGTGTGCACTGCGGGAGTTGAAGCCTGATGCAGAGCGACATCGGGTGAACATTGCGCTCGAAAACATCTGGAACAAGCTGCTGATCAGCCCATTGGAGTTCCGCGACTTTCTCGATAAGATCGGAAGTCAGTACGTCGGCTGCTATTTCGATACCGGAAACATTCTGCTGTATGGGTATCCCGAGCAGTGGATTCGGATTCTGGGCACTCGCATCAAAAAGATCCACTTCAAGGATTTCAAGATGGACCATCGCGAACGACGATACGAGTGGTCGCAGCTGATGGAGGGCGCGGTGGACTGGCCCGCGGTCATGCGAGAGATACGCGCGATCGGTTATGACGACTACGTCATAACCGAAGTGTGCGGCGATCGCGCCGTCTACGAAGAGACCTGCAGGGTGATGGACAAAATCCTGGCCCTTACGTAGGTTATAGGTTGTAGGGGGTGGGTTCTAGCATCCAATCCCTATAACCTATAACCTATAACCTATCTGAGGAGCAGCACATGGCGGATGGAGAAGTTCGGCTCGGAATCGTTGGCGTGGGCGGCATGGGCCAGGCGCATGTTCGAGGCCTGGCAGCAATACCGAACGCGCAAATTGCCGCGGTCTGCGATCGGGATGGGGATCTCGCCCGATTGATCGCGGAGCCGCTTGGCGCGGCCGCCTATACCGACGGACCGAAGATGATAGCGGAGTCGGACATCGAGGCGCTCTATATCTGCGTGCCTCCCCACTCGCACGAAGACCTCGAGATCCGAGCGGCGGAGCGTGGGCTGCACCTCTTCGTGGAGAAGCCCGTCAGCCTCTATATGAAGGAGGCGCTTCGTGCCCGTGACGCCATACAGCGTGCCGGGGTGATGAGCCAGGTCGGGTACCAGCTGCGATATCTGCCTCACTTCCGTCAACTGCGCGACTTTCTGACGGACAGGGAGGTCGGCGCCGCGAGCGTCTGCCGATGGGGCGGGGCGCCCGGCAAGGACTGGTGGCGCCGGTACGATCAGGGCGGCGGACAGCTCGTCGAAATGACCACGCACCAGGTCGACATGTTACGGTGGGTGATGGGAGAAGTCGAGGCCGTCTCCGCTGCCTATTCGTTTGAGCGGCTGTTCAAAGGAGAGTACGGCATCACGGTTCCGGACAGCCAGGCGGTCCTGCTGCGTTTCGCATCCGGCGCCTCGGCGACGATCAGCACGTCATGTGCAATTGGCAAGGCGTTCATGGGCAGCATGGATTTCGTGATTCGCGACGCGAAAGTCAGTGTCCAGGGCGAGGCTGTCGCCGTCACGCCAGAGGGCGTCCACACTCTGCCCGCACCGGATTCCGAAAAACTTACCGCGGACGAAGCGTTCGTGAGGGCCGTCGCGACGGGCGATCCATCACTTCTTCTCTGCCCCTATGACGATGGACTGAAGACGGCAGCGGTCACGCTGGCGGCGAACCGGTCCGCCGAGCAGGGAGGGCGGTTGGTGAGGATCGAAGAGGTACTGGCGTGAACCGTCCTCTCCAGGCGGTCCTATACGCCGTTCCGGCGCTCGTTGCCGGAGCGCTGATGTCGACGCGAAGGCCGCCGCCGCCTATGCGATCACAACCGATTGCGTCAACGGGGTTAACTTGCATGCGTCGCGTGGTCGATTCAGTGGCTAGCGTTGCGGTGAACGGTGGCGGCCGATCGGCCGGATCAGGTCGATCCGGTCTGGACACGCACGAGCCGCCCGGCATTGCTGCGCGCTATCCGAGCGATCATGGCATTGAGAAAGACCCGGCGGTCCTGTTCCACGAAGACTTTGAGCGCGATGAGATTCGGCAATGGGATGAGAAGAAGGGGCCTGTTGCGCTTACCACGGACACGCCTCATTCCGGAAAGAGCTGCGTCGCGATGCCGATGCACCGCGGAGTCGATACCGGCAGCCACCTTTTGAAGTGGTTTGCCCACGGCGCCGATACCGTCTACGCGCGATTCTACGTCAAGTTTTCTAGCGATTACCGGTACGATCACCATTTCGTGACGCTTCTCGCGAATCCGCCGGAGGATCGCTGGAGAGCCTTCGGCAAGGCCGGCCTAAGGCCGGACGGCACCTATTTCGGGACTGGTATGGAGCCATGGTTCGCCTGGGGCAAGAATCCGTCGCCCGGAGAGGTGAATCTCTACTCCTACTACCCGGACATGGATATCGACCCGAAGATGAACAAGTACTGGGGTAACGCTTTCTTTCCGCCGGGTCCGTTCAAAGGCGTCGCCGCCGGGCCGGATCGGGCTATTCCGCCCCTCGGTCGATGGCAGTGCTGGGAGTTTATGATCCAGGGGAACACCGCTCCTGACCGGGCCGACGGCAAACAGGCGATGTGGGTGGATGGCAGGAAGATAGCCGAATTTACCGGAATCCGCTGGCGATCACGGGACAATGTCAAGATCAACTGCCTCTGGCTCCAGCACTATGGCTTCGACGATGGGGATCCTACGAAGGCCTACTGGAAGGACCAACAGACCGTCTGGTTCGACGACGTTGTGGTCGGCACCGCATACATCGGGCCCATGAAGCGATAGGTTGCGAGCCGTGCGCGCCCGTCGACGGAGAGAAGTGGAATGCGAGAGCTACGGTTAGCGCTGATCGGCTGCGGGTCACACTCCGAGCACGCGCACGCGAAGCCTTTGGAGCATTATTGTGCTTGCCATGCAGGCGAAGTGGAGCTTGTTGCCGCATGCGACCAGAATTCAGAGCGGGCTGCCCGGTTCTGCCGTGAGTACGGCTTTGCGACGGCCTATGAAAACACTGTCGAAATGCTCGATAGAGAGAAGCCGGATGCAGTGATTGCCGTAGTTCCAATCGGGCAGACTCCGCGGGTCGGCGCCGACCTCCTGCGTCGAGGTATTCCGTGCGTGCTTGAGAAGCCGCCCGGCGCTTCGCTATCGGAGGCGCGAGGTCTGGCCGAGATCGCACGGCAGACCAGAGGGCCGCACATGGTCTCGATGAATCGCAGGTTCAATCCATTCCTGAACCGTGCCGTCGACTGGACACGCCAGATCGGACCACTGCAGTTCGTTCGCGCGACTATGCTGAGAAACGCCAGGCGAGAAGAGGAGTTCCTCTGGGGTACTGGGATACACGTGGTCGACGTGGTGAGGTACATTGGCGGGGAAGTCGCCGAGCATGAGGTGCGCAGAGTCGACGCGCCTGCCGGATCCGCGCCCTGGTATCAGATCGTACTTCGATTTGTGTCCGGCTGCCGAGGCTCCATCGAGATTATGCCAACCTGCGGCGCGGTTGACGAGACCTTCGAGGTTTCCGGCGACGGGTTTCATACGAGAGTGCACACCATGGGAGCGGCCGGGGAGTCGGTACGACGCTGGAGGGACGGAACCCTCCTTGTCGAGGAGGCATCCAACGTGGCGCATGCCCTGTATTTGAGGGACGGCTCATACGAAGAGACGACCGCGTTCATAAACGCCGTCCGAGACGGGACTCCGCTGCATCCTACGCTTAGCGATGTGCTGCCCAGCCTGGAGATATGCTCCCAGGGGGAAAGCACTCAATGACTCACACGATCCGCGTTGCCGCCGTTCAGGCCAGGCGTCGCAGCATCTCCTACAAGGTGGCTGGAGCCGAAGCGGCACTTCAATCCGTTCAGGCGAATCTCGACGAGCTCGTAGAGCTGGCGCGGCGTGCCGCGGAGCAAGGTTGTGACATCATCGCGTTTCCGGAGGACACGCTCGGCACGCTCGAGTGGGAGGCAGGGAACTGGAGCGAAGTAGAGAAGCTGCTCTGGCCCGCGGAGCAGGCGATGCTAAGTCGATTCGGCGAAGTGGCGTCGAAGCACGGACTTTCGATCATCTGCTGTAACGACTGTGTCGAGGACCGAAGTATCTACAATACGGCGATCCTTATTGGTCCAGACGGCCACGAGATAGGTCGCTATCATAAGGTTCAGCCCGCGCTCGCGGAGCAACAGCGCGCAAAGGGGCAGGCCTTTCCCGTCTTCGAGATTCCGGGTATCGGAACGGTCGGGCTCTGTATCTGTTACGACATGGTGTTCCCGGAGACTACTCGCGCTCTCGCACTGGCCGGCGCGGATATCGTCTTCCACTGCACGATGGGTGGTGCGTCAATGGCCGGCGGTGACGCGAGCCTGGCCGCGTTCAGGACGCGGGCGGCTGACAACTTCCTCTACATCGTGGTCGCGTTCCGAAATGGGGGCAGTCTGATTATCAGTCCGACGGGAAAGATCCTCGCGGACGGCGGATCGGAACCAGATGCCATCGTGATAGCGGACATCGACCCCGGCAGCGGCCGCGAGGCCGGAGACGCTCTCGGCGGTCTCACGTCCGATTTTCGCGCCCGACTCTTTCGAGAGCGTACGCCGGCGGCATACGGCATCTTGCTCGACGAACATCCGCCTATCCTCGACAAGCTCAAGCACATTCCCGTGCCCACACCTCAAGAGGCGGCCCGGCTCTTCCAGGAAGGAATCACGACTGGAGCGGACGCATTCAACGAGGCCGACCGCCTGCGCACGGTTGGATGCATCGAAGAGGCGAATCGGCGCTTCATCGAACTCTCGGAGCGGTTTGGCACTCTATGGATCGGAATTGCCGCGCGCGAGAGACTGAGTCGAAGTAACGTCGAGGAGCGACAGTGAGCTTTCAATACTCCGGACGCCATCAGGCCGAGTATCTCGCAGACGGGCTGACGATCCTACGCGGACTCATCCCTGCGTCTCTGATAACAGACCTCCGGCGCGAGACGGACAAGGCGCGCGTGATTGCGCGTGCCGGGAATGGTCCTCAGGCGCAGCGGCTCCAGCCTGTTTGGTCATACGACGGTATCGACCATCGTCCATTTCGAGATTTTCACGCGCTGCCGGGACTGTGCGCGACGGTTGAGGGAATCCTGGGTACGGAGCATCGTCCGTCGGACAGGATGGCGGTCTTCCTCGAACCGGAGCGTGATCCCTACTCCGGCCCATGGCATCGGGATTGGGGCAACGTTCCGGGCGTCGATCAGGACGCGTTCTTCAAGACGGCCGCGAACCTGAGGATGTACAACCAGCTCAACGCGGCGGTCTACGACGACCACTCGCTCTGGGTCGTGCCGGGCAGCCATAACCGTCCGGACACTGATGCGGAGCACCACGCCTTCAGATCTCGCCCGCCGGAAGGGCCGGAGCTGGATGATGCGATGACGTCCGCCGAGCGTGAGTGCCGCTGCGTCGAATACGCACGCAAGATGCCAGGCGGCGCTCCGGTGGTCCTTTTTGCCGGAGACGTCGCGTTCTATCGCGCGTGCATATGGCACTTCGGATGCTACACTCCTTACACCAAACGCGCAACGCTCCACGACAGTTTTCTGTGCGAAGAGGACCGGGCGTGGCAGGTTTCCGTACGCAAACTGCAGCAGACGACGCCGAACCACCCTCTCCCTGCGAGGCCCGAGCATTGAAGGTAGAGGGTAGGCTGAGGGACTCGGAGCCCGGCGCCGCTAACGCTTACCCTTGCCGCCGGCCATAACAGCCCTTAGCGACGGCTTCTGGTCGTCTGGAATCTTCGCCATTCCCTTCGGATTGTTGTCCTGGATCTCCTTGGTCAGCGCTTGGATGTCCCCCGAGTCGCCGGCGGGCTTATAGAAGATCCACACGAGTACGATCACGAGTACGAGAACGGAGACCGTGGTCACGGCGACCATGATGTTAACAGGGATCTTCTTCATCGGTTTGCCCCTTCGCCGTCACTCGTTGTCCCACAGATACGCGGCGGAATCGTAGATGTACCCTCCAAAGCCATCCTGTACGTCGCAGCCGGCGGTCAGCGCAGACACTCGCAGTGATTTGACGTGTCCGTCGCAGAACGCCACGTTCACCATCTCGTTATGCCACGGCCAGACGCCTCCATAGACGTTCCACGCTAAGGGCGTACTGGGATTCCAGCCTCCGAACCAGTAATAAGAAAGTCCTGCATCGGGCGGCCAGTCCGGGAAGCCGCGGGTGCCGTCCTGCTCCACGAGGCAGGGCGGGTCAACCGAGTTGTTGCCGCCGCCGTAAGGATGCCCACTCGAGTCGCGAGCCCAGAGGCTGTCCACTCCCATAATCGACTGAGACGGAACTGTGAGCGCCGCCTCCATTACCGACTGAGCCTGGAACGGGTACCACACAGGGCACAGCAGCTGCCAGTTGAGCGCGAAGTCGTCCTTGACCGCAAGGTTGAAATCGTACTGCTTGCCTCCCGCATTCGAGGGCGGAAGGCACTCGATCATACGGTCCGCATCGCCTGCAGGATCGCTCGGACATGCGAAAATCTGATAGTTCTTGAGATACGGCTGAACAATGTTGCTCCACATCTGATCGTCGTTCGCGTCATAACTGTTGCTGTAAGAGTTGATGGGATACCTGAGGTCGTAGTCCTGAATGTACATCATAATGCCGAGCGCCTGCTGCCGGAAGTTGCTGGTACAGGAAGCCTTGCGCGCCTGGGCGCGCGCCTGGGCAAAGACTGGGAACAGGATCGCAGCGAGTATCGCGATGATCGCGATGACGACGAGAAGCTCAATCAGAGTGAAACCTGGATTGCGCGATGCACGACAACGCAGAACTTTCATGGTGACCCTCCCAAATAAGAGAAAAAATGGTCGCTATTGACCGGGAAACAAAAAGACCGTGCAGTTGCACCAGCGATCTCCTTAGTGAAAAGAGACAACCGATGAATTACACAGTCTGCTGCGACCGGCCGGATGTGTCTGTAGCCTGCATGCCATAGAGCAATGCCTGCGAGCCTGTTTTCAGCGATGATACACAGGGTGGAGCGCATCTCCACAGACCTATAGGTCGGTTTCCTGCGACCGATCCTTCGGCCACAGCGACCTGCCAACGATAGTTAGCGAGACTATCATAGTTGATTTATCTTTGCCCTGTCAACTTAATGAAACGTCACATGCGGCTGGTTGACAGCCGAATGAACGATTCCAATCGTGCAGTGATGAAATGTGTTCGCACCCGGCATCGTTGGTAACCGCCTTCCAGCAGATGCACCGGATGTTTGCGGGAACCCGATCTCCAACGCCGACGGGGCCGTTACGGGCAGGAAAATCGACTCGGGCGTCGAAAGACAATGAGGAAAGGTCGTGCGTAACGCGACCTTTGGAGGGCCTAGATAATTGAACTCCAGCCTACCAGCTTATCCGCGAGTCGGTCCGTGCGCTGCGGTCCTGCTCCTTGCGCTTCTTGTCACGCTTCAGTCGCTTGCGCGGGGTCAGGTGAAGTCGACTGCGACGACTCCTGCCAGGCCGGTAAGTTTTCAGCGAGACATCCGGCCGCTGCTCTCCAATATCTGCTCGGCGTGCCACGGGCCCGACGAGAAGGCGCGAAAGGCCGACCTTCGGCTCGATACGCGCGAGGGTGTGCTGCGAACGGTCGTTCCCCATAAGCCGCTGCAGAGCTCTCTCTATCTCCGGCTCAAACTTACTGGGCCAGGCAAGATGCCGCCGGCCGGATTTCTCAGGCAGCCTACCGCACAGCAGATCGAGCAAGTTGAGCAATGGATCGCGCAAGGAGGCAAGTGGGAGCAGCACTGGGCCTATGCTCCGATCGTCAAGACGACTCCTGAGTCCTTATCGCAGGGAACGGAAATCGACCGCTTTATCCTGGCACGTCTCAAACGCGAGGGCCTGAAGCCGTCACCGGCCGCGGATCGACGCACGCTCCAGCGTAGACTTTCGTTTGACCTGACCGGGCTGCCTCCTACTTTCGATCAGGTGCAGAGCTTTTTTGGCGATTCCTCTCCGAACGCCTACGAGAAGGTGGTCGATCGATTGCTCGCATCCGAGCACTTCGGTGAACGCCTCGCGGTTACGTGGCTCGATCTGGTTCGCTACGCCGACACTCGGGGATATCACGGTGACCAGCATCAGGACGTCTCTCCCTACCGAGACTACGTGATCCGGAGCTTCAACGCAAACAAGCCGTTCGACCTCTTCACGCGGGAGCAGCTAGCCGGTGATCTCCTTCCGAATGCCGGCCAGGACCAGAAGATCGCGAGCGGATACAACAAGCTGCTCATGACCACGGAAGAGGGGGGCGCGCAGCCCAAGGAGTATCTGGCAAAGTATGCAGCGGACCGGGTGCGTAACGTCTCCGCTGTGTGGCTCGGCTCGACGATGGGCTGCTGCCAGTGCCACGACCACAAGTACGACCCGTTTACGGCACGGGATTTCTACAGCATGGCGGCGTTCTTCGCCGACGTGAAGCAGACTCCCGTTGGCGGTCTTGACGTTACCGCGCTCCCGACTCCGGAAGAGGCCGCCAGGATCGCCGATCTGTCTAGGCAGATCGCGGCCGCTCAGAGCAGGCTGGATGCGCAGACTCCGGAGCTAGCGGCGGAACAGGCGGCCTGGGAAAAGAAAGCTTCCACTTCCCGCAAGAATCCGGACGCGATCACGGCGATAATTGCCATCGAAAGTGGGAAGCGCACCGACAAACAAAAGCAGGAGCTTTCGGCCTACTACCGTTCGATCGCGCCGTCATTAGCTGCCGTACGCGAAGCGCGCGGGAAACTGCAGGCGCAGCTCGACGAGTTGAACGGCCAGGTCCGGAAGAGCATGATCACGACATCGGTAGAGCCCGCAGTTTTCAGAGTTCTTCCTCGCGGCAACTGGCTCGATGAGTCCGGTCCGATCGTAACGCCAGCCCTGCCCGCCTTTCTCGATCAGCTGAATACCCCGTCTCGCCGCGCGAATCGGCTGGATCTTGCGGAGTGGTTGGGTTCCCAGCGCAACCCGCTTACGGCCCGAGTGATGGTGAACCGGTTCTGGGCGATGTTGTTCGGCCACGGACTGGCACGCAGTCTGGAGGACTTCGGCGCGCAGGGTGCGCCGCCAACTCACCCCGATCTGCTGGATTGGCTCGCCTCGGACTACAGAGAGCACGGGTGGGATACGAAGCGCCTGATCAAGCTGATCGTGATGTCGGCAACTTATCGGCAGATTTCGGTGCCGACTCCCGAGCTATTGAAGCGCGATCCCGCCAATGACCTCTTCGCCCGGCAGGGCCGGCAGAGGCTGGACGCCGAGTTCGTCCGTGACAATGCGCTGGCCGTGAGCGGGCTGCTGGTGAATAGGGTCGAGGGTACGAGCGTGAAGCCCTACCAGCCTTCGCGCTACTGGGAGTATCTTAACTTTCCGGTGCGGACATGGGATGCCGAAACCGGACCGGACCAGTACCGCCGCGGACTCTACACCTACTGGTGCCGCACCTATCTACAGCCGAGCCTCCTCGCTTTCGACGCTCCGACCCGTGAAGAATGCTGCTCGGCGCGCGTAGTATCGAACACGCCACAGCAAGCGCTCGTCCTCTTGAACGATCCCACCTACGTGGAGGCTGCCCGAGCCCTTGCCGAACGCCTTGTGCGTGACGGCGGGACCGAGCCCGCGGCTCGAATTCAGCTCGCCTACCACCTGGCGCTGCAGCGCGACCCCACTCCCCGGGAGACACAGGCGCTTCTGGGCGTGGAAGCACGGAGCCGCGCCGCCTACGACGCGGCACCAGCGACGGCCGATGCGCTTCTTCATGTGGGGAATCACGCGCCGGGTCAGGCGGCGCCGCTGCGCGAAGTCGCCGCATGGACGGCCGTGACTCGTGTCATACTCAACTTGCACGAGTTTATCACGAGGAATTGAGTAATTGGCAGCCTCAAGAAAGCAACACATTGGATAATAATCTGATCGATCCTTCCGCCCTCAACCGTCGTGCATTCCTCTGCAGGGCCGGAGCCACGATTGGGACAGCGGCGCTCTGGAGTCTGCTGGACCAGCGTTCCGCCCTGGCCGGACCGACCATGCCGAGTACGTCGCATGGCGTCATCTCCCAGTTTCACTTTCCTCCCAGGATCAAGCGCGTCATCCAGCTCTATATGGCGGGCGGTCCGTCCCACCTTGAAACATTCGACTACAAGCCGAAACTGGCGGAACTGAGCGGCCAGCCCATGCCGGAATCGTTGACGAAGGGCCAACCCATCGCTCAGTTGCAGAACCAGGCGCTTCGATGCTTTGCGCCTCAACACGGATTCAAGCGCCGCGGCAAGTCCGGCCAGGAGATCTCCGAGATATTTCCTCTGCTCGGCGAGATGGCGGACGAGCTGTGCATCATTCGGTCCATGCATACTGATGCGATCAATCACGATCCCGCCCACACGTTTATGAATACCGGAACCTTGATTTCCGGTCGGCCTTCCATGGGCTCGTGGCTGTTGTATGGACTTGGCGCCGATAGCCGGGATCTCCCGGGCTTCGTGGTACTGGTCTCGACCGGTAAGTTCGGTCAGGCCCAGCCGATTTCGGCCCGCCAGTGGCACAGCGGATTCCTGCCGAGCAAGTTTCAGGGCATCGAGTTTCGTTCGCAGGGCGATCCCGTCATGTACGCGCGACGGCCTGCGGGCGTCTCAGCCGAACAGCAGAGAGACGTCGTCCAAACCGTCCAGGAGTTGAATCGACAAGAGAACGGACTGGTGAACGATTCCGAGATTGCGACCCGCATCGCGCAATATGAGCTTGCATTCCGCATGCAGACCTCCGTGCCGGACTTGATGGACGTCTCAAGCGAGACAAAAGCCACGATGGAGCTTTATGGCACGACAGGAAGCGACGGCAGCTTCTCCGCGAACTGCCTGCTGGCAAGGCGTCTGGCGGAGCGCGGCGTGCGCTTCATTCAGCTCTACCACCGCGACTGGGACCATCACGGGTCGATCAAGAGAGACGTAGCGGGCACGGCTCACGAAGTGGACCGCGGCATGTACGCCCTGCTGACCGACCTGAAGGCGCGCGGAATGCTCGACGACACGCTGGTCATCTGGAATGGGGAGTTCGGCCGCACGCCCATGGCGCAGGGAGACGGGCGCGACCATCATATGAAGGCGTTCTCCGTATGGCTTGCCGGCGGCGGCGTCCGCGGCGGACTTACGTACGGCGCAACCGACGAGTTCGGGTACAACGCGGTTGAGGACGTGGTTCACGTCAACGACCTGCACGCCACCATCCTCCGGCTCATCGGGATCGACCACAAGCGCCTGACCTATCGTTTCCAGGGGCGCGACTTCCGCCTGACCGACGTCGCCGGCAACGTCATCGACAAGATCCTGGCGTAGCAGGGAACTCGTCCGGAGAGGGAATTACAGAATGGCCGACCTTCGCGGCGGACTGATCGGTTGTGGATATTTCGCCCGTAATCACATGCATGGCTGGGCTGACGTTCCCGGCGTGGAGATCGCGGCGGTTTGTGATGCCGATCCCGATCGCGCAGCGGTGTTCGGTCGCGATTTTGGAGTTTCGCGCCGATACACGGGCGCGGCGGAGATGCTTCGGACCGAACACCTGGATTTCGTCGATGTCGTGACGCAGCCGGCGTCGCACCGCGGCCTCGTGGAGTTGGCGGCGAGTGCGGGAGTCCCGGTCATTTGCCAGAAGCCGCTCGCCCCGACGCTTGAAGATGCCGTCGCAATGGTCGAGTGCTGCAGTCGCGCAAGCGTACCGCTCATGGTTCACGAGAACTTCCGATGGCAGAAACCGATGCGCGCCCTAAAGGAGGCCGCCGCATCAATTGGGTCTCTGTTCTTTGGGCGAATTAGCTTTCGCTCGGCTTACGACGTCTACACCAACCAGCCCTATCTCGCGACC
Organism: Chthonomonadales bacterium; assembly: GCA_038211235.1. Lineage (GTDB taxonomy): Bacteria > Armatimonadota > Chthonomonadetes > Chthonomonadales > Chthonomonadaceae > DATGJU01. Next base: position 41,208 of record JBBQVV010000001.1, read on the forward strand.
GAACGTCGCTTCATCATCGCCGATCTTGGTGTGCACCTACTCGATCTCGCGAGATTCTTCTTCGGTGAGATCGCCGACCTCAGCTGCTGCACGCAACGCATCAATCCCCGAGTTCAGGGCGAAGATACCGCCACAATCCTCCTTCGTACTCGCGGCGGTGCCTCCTGTATAGTCGACCTGAGTTTCTCCTCGCAGTTGGATGAGGATCTGTTTCCACAGACTTTAGTTAGTCTGGAGGGCGCCGCCGGATCCGCTACAATTGGGCCGCATTTCGCGCTGACCACCGTCACGAACGGCACGATTTCGCGGAGTGATGTTTCGCCGAAGGTGTATTCATGGAGCACGCCGCCCGGTCAGATGGTCCAGGAGAGCGTAGTCGAGATCCAAAGACACTGGACAGAGTGTTTGCGCGCGGGTGCCGAACCTGAGACGAGCGGCGAAGATAACCTGAGGACTCTTGAACTAGTATATGGCGCTTATGAGTCGGCCGAGCGGATCGAGCGATATCGCGTGAAGGGTACGCGATGAGCGACGATCGGATTCGTGCCTCCTACCTCATCGAGACTCCTCATTCGGTCGAGCGCACGCTGGACGTGATCGCCGGCGAGCAGTCGTCCGGCACGTTCGTGCCGGTGGCGGGCGAGACGCCGGAGCTCAAGGCTCGGTTCGGCGCGCGAGTGGAGCAGATCGAGCTGCTGGACAGCGTGAATTGTCCCAGTCTTCCGGGATGTCGACCGCCGAATGAATCGGCGCCGAGCAATGGATACCGGCGCGCCGTCGCCGTGATCTCATGGCCATTCGAGAACGTCGGCGCTAATTTGCCGACGTTATGCTCGATGCTGTGCGGCAACCACTACGAGTTGAATGACCACTCCGGTCTACGGCTCCTGGATCTCGAGATACCGCTTGCCTTTGCGGACCGATATCCGGGTCCACAGTTCGGAATTGAAGGCACGCGCCGACTCTCAGGCGTCCATGACCGCCCGCTCATCGGAACGATCGTGAAGCCCAGCATCGGACTTTCGCCGGAGCAGACGGCAGAGTTGGTCGCAGGTCTGGTCGCCGCCGGTCTGGACTTCATCAAGGACGATGAGTTGATGGCGAACCCGCCGCACTCGCCCTTCGATGCAAGGGTTCGTGCCGTGATGCGGGAAGTCAATGCCCATGCGGATCGCACCGGCAAGAAGGTGATGGTCGCCTTCAACATCACGGACGAACTGGATGAGATGCGGCGGAATCATGATACGGTCATCGGTGAAGGCGGAACGTGCGTGATGGTCAGCCTCAACAGCGTTGGGTTCGCCGGCGTCACGGCGATGCGCCGTCACAGCGCCCTTCCGATCCACGGGCACCGAAACGGTTGGGGCATGTTGACGCGCTGTCCCGCGCTGGGGATCGCGTTTCCGGCTTACCAGAAGCTGTGGCGATTGGCGGGCGTGGACCATCTGCACGTGAACGGGCTGCGAAGTAAGTTTTGGGAGCCGGACGACTCCGTGGTCACTTCTGTGCGCTCCTGCCTTACTCCGTTGTTCGGAGGAGACTCCGGCGGATATTTCGCCATGCCAGTGGTCGCGTCCGGCCAATGGGCCGGACTGGCGCCGGATACGTATCGGCGCACCGGCACGACCGATCTGATCCACCTGGCGGGAGGCGGAATTATGGCGCACCCTGGCGGCCCGCCGGCCGGAGTGATCTCGATGCGGCAGGCATGGGAAGCGGCCGTATCCGGTATATCGCTTGATGTCTACCAACGCGACCATCCTGAGCTGCGGGCCGCGATCGCAAAGTTCGGCGGGAATCGGTAGCCTTGACTATTCCAGGTCAACCATCGGACTTCACATCTCTATCGGGCTTACCTGTATGGGCGAACCTGCCCAACATTAGTCGGTCACGTTAGCGTGGTATGTGAACCCGTGATTCTGCCCGCAGGGTTGGTGTTGAGCTTCTACGGAGACGACTTCACCGGCTCAACGGATACGATGGAGGTTCTGGCGAAGGCCGGTCTCCGGACTCTCATCTTCCTTGAGCCCCCGCGCCCAGACCAGTTGGCCCGGTTTCCGGGCGTGCGAGCGATCGGCGTCGCGGGCGTCAGCCGCAGCATGCCGTTAGCAGAGATGGATTGCGAGCTTCCGAAGCTGTTCGCATCTCTTTCAGAGCTCGGCTCTCCACTGTTTCACATCAAGATCTGCTCAACGTTCGATTCGGCGCCTCATGTAGGCAGCATCGGACGGACGATCGAGCTGGGGCTCAAGGCATTTCCGTCCGCGTTCGTTCCGCTCATAGTCGGCGCTCCGACCCTAAATCGCTTCTGTGCCTTCGGGAATCTCTTTGCGCGGTCCGGTCCTGAGAGCGGTGTCTTTCGGCTCGACCGTCATCCGACCATGTCCCTGCATCCCATTACGCCGATGGATGAGAGCGACCTGCGCCTCCACCTCGCACGGCAGACGGAGCTGCCAATCGAGTTGGTCAGCCTGTTGGATCTGGACCGGGGACCGGAGTGGGCCGCTGCCCGAACGGACGAGTTAATCGCAGGCGGGAATCGGATTCTGCTATTTGACACGGTTACTCGGCAGCATCTGGCCGTTATCGGTCGACTGCTGTGGGATCGCGCGAGGGCCCGGCCACCACTATTTGTGATCGGCTCGTCGGGTGTCGAGTATGCGCTGTACGCCTTCTGGCGTGATGCAGGCAATTTGCCGGAGCCGGCGCCCCATATCGCCGTGCCGGTCGATCAAGTCCTTGTTGTATCCGGCAGCTGCTCGCCCGTCACCGATCGTCAAATCGGTCATGCGCTTGACAACGGCTTCGTGGAGGCCGCGTTGGATCCGATTGAGTTGCTGGACCGTTCACTTGGCGCTGAAGCACTCGAGCGCGCGACCACCGATATCGTTGCGGTGTTACAGCGTGGTCACAGCGTCGTCGCGCACACGTGCCGCGGACCGGACGATGCGCGACTCACGGCCATGCGGACGGGCGCCTCGAGCCCAGACGCGGAATGTAGCGGGCAACAGATCGGACGTGTCTTAGGGAGGCTGATCAGGGAGGTTCTGCATAATCAACCGGTTATGCGATTGGTGATCGCGGGAGGAGATACATCCGGCTATGCGGCGCGAGAACTCGGTATCGAGGCGTTGGAATTCGTGGCGCCGCTTGCTCCAGGATCGCCTTTATGCCGGATCTATTCGCCTGACACTCGACTCGAAGGAGTTGAGATTGTATTCAAGGGCGGCCAGGTTGGCGCGGTCGACCTGTTTGCGAGCATTCGACATGGCGTCCCTACGATGATCGGAGATGCAAGATGACCACTATCGCACTAATGGGAGCAGGAGGCAAGATGGGCTGCCGTCTGACTGACAATCTGAAGGCTCATCCAGACTACAAAATGCTGTACGTTGAGTTGAGCGACGCCGGCATCGCGCGTATGACCGAACGGGGCGTACGCCCGACGCCGGCGGACGACGCTCTGCCGCGCGCCGACGTGGTGATCCTCGCGGTTCCAGACGCGCTCATCGGTCGGATCTCCACGGAGATCGTTCCCAAACTCCGTCCCGGCACGCTCGTTATGGGCCTCGATCCCGCGGCCGGTTATGCGGGCGTTTTCCCAGATCGCCCCGAGGTGTCCTATTTCGCGGCGCATCCCTGCCATCCGCCGCTCTTTATGGAAGAGACCTCACACGAGGCCCAAACTGACTGGTTCGGCGGTTATCATGCTCGACAGAGCGTCGTGTGTGCGTTGATCCAGGGGCCGGAAGTGCACTATGCGCTTGGCTCGAGGATCGCGGCGGATATGTACGCCCCGATCCTTCGGATGCATCGCATCACGGTCGAACAGATGGCGATCCTGGAACCGGGGGTCGTTGAGACCACCTGCGCCACGCTCGTCTCGGGCATGAAGGAGGCGCTGGACGAGGCGATCCGAATGGGCGTGCCGGAAGAGGCGGCGTGGGACTTCGTCATGGGGCACATCCGCATCGAACTTGCGATTATCTTCGGATACGCCGGCTTCCCATTCTCGGACGGGGCAAAGCTGGCGATCGATAAGGCTCGATCGAAGATATTCCAGCCGGACTGGAAGAAGAACGTTCTGACGCTTGAGGCCATCGGAAATCAGGTACGCGAAATCACCGGCACGCACTAATGCGCGGTAAGCGCGTGCAACATGCGTCGGTATTGTAGCGCAGGATTTACCGGCAGGGGCGGCGCCTGTGATTCAGGGCCCGGGTTAAGTTGACGATGTTGAACGGAGTGGGCGGCGAGGAGGCCCGGATGCAACTGAAAGTTAGTGAAAACAGCCGATTCCTTGTGTATGAGGATGGATCGCCGTTTTTCTATCTGGGTGACACCGCCAGGGAGCTGTTTCATCGATGCACTTTGGCGGAGGCGGAGGTCTATCTCCGAGATCGCGCGGCGAAGCGATTTACTGTCATACAGGCCGTGGCGCTCGCGGAGCTGGACGGCCTCCGTACGCCGAACGCCAATGGCGACCTTCCACTACACGATGATGACCCGATGCGGCTGAACGAGGCCTACTTCGCCCATGTTGACGCCATCGTGGCGCTGGCTGCGTCACTCGGCCTGTTCATCGGGATGCTGCCGACGTGGGGCGATAAGTGGAATCGAAAAATGGGCGCCGGACCGGAGATATTCACACCGGATACCGCACGAACCTATGGTCTGTCGCTTGGCAGACGGTATGCCGCGCACCCGATCATATGGATCCTAGGAGGCGACCGCCCCGTGGAGTCCGATGCACATCGCGATGTCCTGACATCCATGGCTGAAGGACTCCGTGAAGGCGATGGCGGCGCCCATCTTATCACGCTTCATCCTCCCGGCGGGCACGGCTCACAGGAATACTTCCCTGATACACCCTGGATCGACTTCCACATGTGGCAATCCGGCCATGCCCGTAACCGAGATAGCGACGCCTGCATCCGGTCCGACTACGAGCGAATGCCGGTGAAGCCGATCATGGACGCGGAGCCGGGTTACGAGGACCATCCAAGCGCCTTCAACCTCGACAACGGCTATCTGGACGACTACGACGTGCGCAAATCGACCTATCGTGCGCTTTTCGCCGGAGCGTTCGGCCACACGTACGGCTGGCATCCGATCTGGCAGTTCGCCATGCCCGGACGCGAGCCGCTCACATTTGCGCGGCGTACATGGCTGGAAGCGATGAATCTCCCCGGATCTGGGCAGGTTCAGCATGCTCGCGCGTTGATCGAGTCCCGGCCCGTCCTGAGCCGGATTCCGGACGATGGCATGATTGTGTCCGAAAACGGAACGGGCAGTCATCATGCGCAGGCGACAAGGGATTCCTGCGGGACCTACGCCTTCATCTATGTGCCGTCGAGTAAGCCGGTTGAGGTGGATACGGCGTCGCTCTCGGGCGCAACGCTTGCCGCGTCATGGCATGATCCTCGTACGGGCGTAGCCCAAACGATCGGTAACGTCGCGAGAACCGGGAAGCACCGATTTACGCCACCGTTTCTCGGGCCGGACTGGGTGCTCGTGCTGGATGATGCAGCTTGCGGCTACGCGGCGCCGGGGTCCGAGCGCTATCAAGATCGCGCTGCAGTTGCATGAGAGCCCTGATAATCGGTGGGACGGGCCTGATCAGCACGCCGTTGACGATCGAGCTCCTCGAACGCGGCATCGACGTGACGCACTTCAATCGCAATCGCGTTCAGACTGACGTGCCGGACCCCGTGCATCGCCTCATTGGAGACCGAACGGATCGCGAAAAGTTTGAGTCGGTAATGCGGGCGACGGACCCGTTTGATTGCGTCTTCGACATGGTCTGCTACGATCCGCGAGATGCCGAGAGCCTCGTCAGTGCGTTCAAAGGTCGCGTCGGCCACCTGGTCGTCTGCAGCACTGTCGATGTCTACCAGAAGCCGCCGCGCGCGTATCCTATCTCCGACGACACGCCGCACGGCCCCGCGCCCTGGGCGTATGCAGTGAATAAAGCCCGCATCGAGGCGATTCTCGGCGATGCCCACGGACGCGGCGACTTTCCCGTTACCATCCTCCGTCCGGCGTTCACCTACGGTGACGGGCGCGGTCTCGTCCACAGCCTCGGCGGTCGGACGAGCTACTTCGACCGGCTACGCAAAGGCAAACCGATCGTAGTGCACGGCGACGGAAGCTCGCTCTGGGTCTCCTGCCACGCGATCGATGTCGCTCGCGCCTTTGCAAACGCCGGCGGCAGTTCGCAGACCTTTGGCAACTCCTACCACCTCACCGGCGAAGAGTGGATGACCTGGAACGACTATCATCGTACGGTGGCCGCGGTGCTGGGTGGACCAGAGCCGGAACTCATCCATATTCCGTCGAATCTACTTGCGCGGTTCGCACCGAATCGCGCCGGTATCTGCGCCGTCAACTTCCAGTACAACAACATCTTCGATAACACTGCCGCGCAGACGGAGCTTGACTTCCGATACACGATCTCCTTCCGTGAGGGCGTTTGCAGGGTCGTCTCATGGCTCGACGCGAACGGTGGAATTGAGAACTGCGACGAGGATGTGCTGGAGGATCGGATCATTGCCGCATGGCGCGAACATACGCAAGAAATGGTTGATAGACTTTCATTGTCCAATGAGCTTTCTTGATCCATTGCGCGCGGCGCACGGTCCCACGGTTAGGGCCGGGGACGAACGTTTATGCAATGGCCACACTCTGAGTGTTGGCAATTCCGCGAACTACAACGTTTCTTAGGGTTCTGTGCGCGGAGGTCTCGACCTTGCCATTCCCCCTATCCCAAATGCCGCCAATCGATCGGGACAAGACTGTCGCGCAGGCCGTCGCCAGAATCGTCGAAGCGCTGGGGATGATTTCCGACGGCGGCATCATCGAGATGACGTGCCTGATGAAGGGCCATGATGCGCGAGTGCCGCACGATCTTAACCGGCGCGAGATCGGCGCCGCGGTGTGGCCGTTCCCACCCGATCAACCGACTTTGGAAGCGCTGATTGCCATCGGGTATACGCCCATTCCGTGCGATGCGACCGGCGAATCGAAACGATTTGTTCATTGTACGCAGCCGTTTGCGCTCCGTCTGATGGAGGCCGGTTCGCCGGAATGGACCGACTACATTGTCCTCAGTGCCTACCTAAACCTTTCCCCCAATGAGCTATCAGCGTCTTATGATCACAAGCGTCCACTGCTCGGCATAATGGGCACGGAGCCGGCAGCCGACCTGGTTCAGACGGCCCGCAACTGGTGGATCGAAAGCCAGGGCTTTGGGCCTCTGCACCGTACGTTGCGGGAGCTCATAGATTTCGACCGGCCCTGGTGGGTTGGAGGCGGCTGGGCTATCGATCTGTTTCTCGGACGAGTGACTCGCCTGCACTGCGACGTCGACATCTCGATCGCACGATCCGATCAACTGACCCTTCAGGCCCACCTATCGGAGCGGAACTGGAAGCTCATGGCACCAGACGACGGCAGGTTGGAGCCGTGGCCTCCTTCCGTGTTTCTGGAGCTGCCCCGACATCAGGCGCACGCCCATCGCGACGGAGAGTTCCTTGACGTCCTGTTCGGCGAAGTGTCGGACGGCGTTTGGCGATTTCGGCGGAAGCAGGAGATCGTTCGTACGATGGATCGAGTCGTGATGCGAAACGCGGACGGAGTCCCGTTTATCGCTCCGGAGATCGCACTGTTGTTCAAGTCCCGCTCGGTCGACGACGATCGCCGTCAGAAGGACCGGGACGATTTCGAGCTGGCGTCTCCCCGCCTTGAACCGGAGCGCCGCGCCTGGCTGCGCTGGGCGCTGACCGTGTGGGACCCAGCCCACCCCTGGATCGCGCGGTTGGACGCGATCTGACTGGGTGAGCTATGAACGGCCTTGCCGGAGTCGATCGGCCGCCCGCTGTATACCTTAGGTCTGCGCGAAGTCAAGTACAGGGCTAAGCAACACCATCGCGGCAATCATCGTAGCGCTTGTCCCGTCGCCCACCACTGCAGATGATTATTCGTCTGCACGGCGGACGGTCGTCCATGTGATGATGCGAGCAAGCTCATCGAACAATGAGAACGGAGCAGCGTGCGTGATGGACAACATGGTCGGACACGCTGCCGAGCAATAGTGCCTTCAGCGGGCTCAGACCACGGCTTCCCAGTACAATGAGATCAACGGACTCCTCCTCCGCTACACGGACGATTTGATTCGCCGCATGACCGCACTCGTGCCGACATTGGTACCTCACACCGGTTTTTTGACAAAACTCAAGGGTCTTGTCCAGATTGGCTTTTTGCTGCTTTGTCAACTTTGACCCGGTGTCCGCGACACCGATCTCGAGTTGCCACGGCACCGCAAACTGCTGTGTAGAAGTGGATTCGACGTGCAGAAGCAATACGCATGCATCCTGCTCCTTCGCCATCGTTACGGCTTTTTGGGCGGCGTTCAAGGCGTGTTCCGAACCATCAGAACATATCAAAATGGTCTTGAACATCACATCTCCTTTACTGTTGAGTGGACGATTCACTTACGATTCGAGTAAGGCATAGCTAAGTTAGTTGCCCGCGAACGGGCCGCTGATGTCTGGATCGATCTAGCGGACAACCATCACGGGACAGGACACATCGTGGACCACGGACACATGAGGTATCAGCGCACGGCAAGTACTGGACAGCGTGCATGGTGCAGTACTCCGTCGGAGACGCTTCCAAGCAACAGCCGCTCGAACCCGCCAAGTCCTCGGCTGCCCATCACGATCAGATCGATCTGCTCATCGTGCGCAGTGCTGATTATCCGATCAACGGGATGTCCGAGCTCTCGATGTGACCGGAAAACGACTCCGGCCGCTTCAAGGACCTTGCTCGTTGCGTGCTCTACTGCCAGATGGGTCTCTTCCGCAAAGCAACCCGCGCTGACAGCGGATTCCAGTGTCCCCCCCGGAATTCCCATCGTCGCCGCTGGAATCACAGTTGGATCGTATACACTAAGCAGAATGACGTCGGAGCCAAACTTCAGAGCAATCTGCGCGGCAATCTCGGCCGCGCGAAGCGCTAACGTGGATCCATCCGAACAAACCAGAATCTTTGAAAACATGTGTGCACTCCTCGGGTGCGCTGCCTGCGGCGGGTCGAGAATGTTGTCAGACAGCACTCACCACGCTAACAGAACGGTGTACGAATCAACCTGCAAACGTTCCTATTCATCACCTCGACCAGCGAATATGGCCCTGCGCCGGCAGCCAGTGTCGCCAAAGCAATAACCAGTTGTGTTAGAGCATAGTCCGTGGCAACCGAGCTTGGTATTCGGCTGATGGACAGCGCAGCAACGAGTACCACGATTAGCATAGCGGCTCCGGCTCGAGCTCCGATCCCTGTCAGCACCATCAAACCACCGAAGAACTGCGCTAAGCCAACGAGAAGGGCGACCTCCACGGACAGATGCGCATAGTGTGCGAACCCATTTACACCCGGCCCCTGAAACATTCCGAACAGGATGCCGCTGCCCTGGATGAGAAACTCACGTGCAAGGGCGAGACGTATCAGCACCAGACCTATTCCGATCATTCTTTGCTGTTGATCGCGTTCCATGCGCTTATCCTCGTGTGCTGCCCGTGCGATCGGCATTCATTAAGTAACTATGTGCGCACACAGGGCAAAAGTGCAGTGATGCACCTCGGTTCAAGATGTACAACCATCCTTCGGGTGCGGGCACCCTACCGGCGGATGGAAGGAGTGTCGGGCGCAGGGCGACCGGAACCGCGCTGACTGCGGTGCAACGGGCACCATCGCAATGAATGTGTTTTCCATCGTCTCTCAGGCTCATCTTTGTACTTACCTCTTTCGAGAGAATATCTGTGCCCATTATAGGGTCAGCGCGAACAGGATACATCCTCGATACGGCGGATTGTAATGGAAAGAGGCCAGATACACGGGTACCCGGCCTTACACAACGAAGAAGGGAAGTTGACTCATCGCATGATTCAGATTTAATCAGGTGTTGGCCCTAGACCATGTTGTGCCGCCCACACCGCGGCCTGGACACGGTCAGACACGCCTAGTTTGCTGATAATGTGCTCTACGTGCGTCTTAACGGTACTCTCGGCGATGAACAGGATGGCTCCAAGGTCGCGGTTCGTGAGACCGGTCGCCAGCAGTCGAAGCACCTCCTGCTCGCGGTCGGTCAACGGCTCGATCAGGTCCGCCGATCCAGCAGCCATTTCACTCACACCTCTCAGCGATCGGATAAGGTCCTCTCGTGTCAGCAGCGTCTCTCCACTTGCCACGGTTCGCAACGCCTCCAGCATCTCGTCCTGGTCGACGCCCTTAAGGAGGTACCCCGCCGCGCCGCCGGCGACGGCCCGCGCCATATAGGTCGGGTTGTCGTACGTCGTCAGCATCACGACCGCCATCCGCGGATGTTCCTCCTTGAGCGCAACGAGGGCGCCCAGACCGTCTCCGCCGGCCATGCGGATATCAAGCAAGGCCATGCGCGGATGGACTTGGCGGGCAACGTCGAGCGCTTCTCGCCCCGATGCCGCCTCGCCAACCACCTCAAACTCGGTATCCTCCAGCATACTTCGCACGCCTCCGCGCCAGATCGCGTGATCATCTACCAGCATTATCGAAATCTGGCCGGTCTGGCTGTTGTCGACTATGGCGCACTCGCTCATATCGTCCCGTCTCCTTCGGTTTCCGACGCGTCCAGCGCCGGCAGTACGGCGCGGACGAGGGTACCCTGTCCAGGCCTGCTCGTGAGAAAATAGGCGCCCCCAAGCAGATGCGCACGCTCATGCATACTCTGCAGGCCGACGTGAGCTGGATCGGCCGAGCGCTGCTCCGGAACAAATCCGCAGCCCCAGTCCTGTATTTCCAGCTCGAGGTGGCTCGCCTTTATGCCCGTCAGCGGCGCAGCGAGCAAGGTTAGCCGAACTCGATCTGCCTGGGCATGCTTGCGCACATTCGTGAGAGCCTCCTGCGCCACGCGATATACCGTCGTTTCCACGTTCTTGTGGTACCTGCGACCCGCAACGTTGTGTACGAATTCGGCCTCTTGCCAATTCGCACGAGCCTTCTCTTCCGTGATAAGCTGTTCCAGGGCGCCGGCCAGACCCAGATCGTCGAGAGCGAGCGAGCGGAGTCCATTTACCAGGCGGCGCGACTCTACGACCGCATCCTTCAGGTATCGTATTCCCTGATCCAGCTCTCTGGTTGCTCGTTCGTGTTTACCGGCTTGATGTGCCCGGCGAAACGCCTCGATGTGTGCGTGCGACGCCATCACGAACTGCGTAAGTCCATCGTGCAAGTCGTATGCTACGGCGCGGCGCTCCTCCTCTTGTGCCGCAATGAGACCGCTGATGAGCGCCCGTTGGCGCCCCAGGAGTTGAAGGTTGTGGATGGCGACCGCTGCGTGCGCGCCGAGCGCTTGAACCGCGACCTCATCGGCTTCCGTAAATGCTCCGCCGCCCTCTTTATTTGTCAGGTACAGACTGCCCAGTACGGTTTCGCCACGGCGGAGGGGAATACCAAGGAAGCTTCTCATGGGAGGGTGGTTAGGTGGGAAGCCTACAAAGTTCGGGTGTTCCGAAAGCGAGTCGATGCGCATCGGTTCGGTTCGATTGAGGAGCAATCCTAGAACTCCGGCCCCGCTTGGCCGCTGACCGATCACGGCCTCCTCCTCAGGTGTCAGGCCCGTGGTCACAAACTCCTGTAGGCCGGGGGCGTTCTGCCGCGCTACGCCGAGCGCGGCATATTGGGCGCCCGAGAGCGCCCTGGCTGCCTCCGCGATGTGAAGGAGCGCCTCGTTGCCGGTGCGACTCGCCAATATGTCGAGCGCGACGCGGTTAGCCGTCTCCATCACCAGCGCACGATCAACGGCGCTATGCTGCAGCAACCGCAACGTCCTCGCGGTCTGCTGGCGGCCCGTAATATCGCGCGCGATCGTGATGGCTCCGACGATCCTTCCGGTCGCATCTCGCGCGGGCCACACCGTTAACGAGATTTCGAGTCGCGTCCCGTCTTTAGCCTGGCGCACCGTTTCTTGATGGTCGACGCGCTCTCCGTGTTGGATCTGCTGAAGGACCTCATCCGGCTCATGCTTGCGGTCGTGAGGAACGAGCAGGGTTACCGGGCTGCCAATCGCCTCTTCGGCCGTATAGCCGTAGATGCGCTCCGCCCCGCGATTCCATGACCGTATGATGTTGTCGAGGTCCTTGCATATGATCGCATCATCGGACATCTCGAACACCATGGACACATCGAATTCTGCAGCATCGTGACAATCCATGCCTGGCAATGATTCACTCTCGTTTTCAATGGTCGCAGCAAGATCGAGTTACAGAAACGCGACTCAGAATTTGCGATCAGGCGCTCGATTCCCTTCACCTGCCGGCCAGAAATAGTGCACTTCACTGTCCCGGGATCGATTCTCCATGGCAAATCGAATGCGGAGCTGTTTGCATCATGAGCCCTACTGCAGAAATCATGTTGCCCCTTTGGCGGTCGCGCCGCTGCTAAATGGGTGATTCCGTTAGCCTGGAAATACAATCCGCCAGATCGTGGATGACTTCTGCGCGGTTCAGGCGTACACTTTGTCCGCGCCCTCAGGCTGTCAGGCACACAGATCGGCGAGGGAACGGCTGGCCACCCGACTGTTGTCTACGTCGAAAGTCTGGCGGATCGAAATCGGCGGCAACAAGCATGTTGGAGTCCACAATTGATGCTTGACATCGCAAATAGGCATTTCTCGAGATTACCAGTACCGCGAACAGGCACAGGGATCACTCTGGCGCACAACGCAGTTGCACTCCTTGCCGTGGTAGGCATCACGGTTCACTTGATTTTGCGCTACAGTCTCCACTCCAATCTCAAACCTGGAGCGGTCTCGCTCTCAGAGCTGCCACTGATCGGCGTGTTGATTCTAGGCGGTATTCCCCTCGTCGCATTGCTCGGCGCAAAACTGCTCCGCGGAGAGTTCGGCTCCGACCTTCTCGCCGGTATCAGTATCGTGACCTCGGTGTTGCTTCGTGAGTATCTGGCAGGGGCTATCGTGGTACTGATGCTCTCAGGGGGAACGGCGTTGGAGGCGTATGCCACGCGGAGCGCCTCGTCCGTCCTTGCCGCGCTCGCGAAAAGGATGCCCACTATCGCTCACCTCAGACAAGGTGACCGTGTTGTCGAGGTGCCGGTCGCTGACATATCGGTTGGAGACATCGTGATCGTGTTCCCGCATGCGCTCTGTCCCGTAGACGGGACCGTTATCGAGGGGCGCGGCGCCATGGATGAGTCCTACCTCACGGGTGAGCCCTATCGAGTCTCAAAAGCGCCGGGGACGACCGTTCTGTCCGGCGCGATCAACGGAGAGGCCGCGCTCACAATTAGCTGCGATCGACCAGCAACCGACTCGAGATATGCCAGGATCATGCAGGTCATGCGCGATTCCGAACAGCGCAGACCTCGCTTGAGACGACTGGGCGACCAACTTGGAGCCTGGTACACTCCGGTCGCGGTGTCGATCGGTATTGCGGCGTGGAGCGTTACGGGAGATCCGGTCCGCTTCCTCGCGGTAATGGTCGTTGCGACACCATGCCCACTGTTGATCGCTATCCCGATAGCCATCATTGGATCCATCTCCCTGGCCGCGCGGCTGGGGATCATCATTAAAGATCCGGCCGTGCTCGAGAATATCAGCGCCTGTCGAACGGCCATCTTTGATAAGACCGGTACGTTGACATATGGACGACCGAAGTTGAGCGAACTTCTGTCTGCTCCCGGTTTCGATGCGGAAGCGGTGCTCGGACTCGTCGCCAGCCTGGAACGCTACTCCAAACATCCGCTCTCCAGCGCCGTCATGGAAGCGGCCGCCAGTGCCGGCACCGAGCTTCGAGAGGCATCCAGGGTAACGGAGACGCCGGGCGAGGGAATGCACGGAACGGTCGGCGGGCAATGCGTCGTGGTCACCGGTCGTACGCAGCTCGCAAAGGACTTCCCGGACCTCATCGGATTGCTTCCACCGGTTGCACCCGGAATGGAGTGCATCATCATTGTCGACGGGGTGTACGGGGCAACGATGCAGTTTCGCGACGAGCCGCGACGAGAGGGCGCGCGGTTTATCCGCCACCTGGCGCCGAAACATCACGTGCGGAGACTGATGCTAGTCTCAGGGGATCGAGAGACGGAAGTGGCGTATCTGGCGGAGCGCGTGGGCATCAAAGAGGTGTATTCCGGACAGAGCCCTGAGCAGAAGGTTGCGATCGTGCGGGCTGAGACAGAGAGAGCGCCGACGGTATTCCTCGGAGATGGCATAAACGACGCGCCAGCCTTGACGGCGGCGACAGTGGGGATCGCCTTTGGCAACAACAGTGAGATCACGGGCGAGGCAGCCGACGCCGTAATCATGGACAGCTCGCTTGAGAAGGTGGATGTGCTGCTTCACGTCGGTCGGCGCATGCGCGGCATCGCACTGCAAAGCGCCGTCGGAGGAATGGCACTAAGCCTGATAGGTATGGTGCTTGCCGCCACAGGCCACTTGACGCCGGTAGCAGGTGCGGTGAGCCAGGAGGTCATCGACGTCCTCGCCGTGCTCAACGCCCTGCGTGCCGCGTTGCCACCTAGCGCGTTGTCCGATTACTGAGTCGCGAGATCGTGAAACTCGCCGTGCTCCCCGGAGAGTGCGCGAACTTGTTGGCGGATCCGGCAAGCGCGTTACGGCGCCGCGTCGTCGGCTCCTCTTGCTCCGGTCTCCGATCCATCCGCGGGAACGTACGCATGGCCTCTTGCAGATGAACCAGTCCGCGTGCCGCGGCCGGGGCGCCGGTTTCCTGGAGGTCGTCAAATCGCATATCGAGCACGTGAAGTTTGCAATAGGTGAGTTTGCCTTCAGGCAAGATCCACGCCGCCACTCCTTTTTTTGGTATCATCATCCCATTGACCGGCGTATAGGCGCCATAATTACAGACCCAGGGAGTCATCTCGGACTTGCCTTCGACGTCGCGATACCGTTCGGGAGTGTATGCGCTGAGAATCTCACCGTGATCACCGAACCGGAATACCAGCGATACGGACAAAGAGCCATCCGTCAGTGTGGCGCGCGCGGCCCTATCGTCGACGGCGTCCCAGACAACTCCCTGGCTGGGCAACAGCGCCGTAGGCAGCCAGGCTGCCTCAGCCAGGTACCGATGCAAGGCTCCCAACGCAAGCTCTCGGGTGCCACGCTGATCCATGACTGGAATGAGTGATGCAATCCTGGCGAGCAGCGCTCCAACTCCTGCGATATAGCTGTCTCGTACTTGGACCGCTACAAACGGGGCGAGCCGGATTCGCGCATCCCATAGGAACGCCGGTGGGTGCGAGGCAAAGTGCTGGACGGCCGTAAACGGGCTCCAAATGGCATCGAATCCGCCTGCGCGAAACACACCCGTCTGGACGATTCGGGACCTTCGTACGAGCATTTGCCCCAACGTCAGGGCGAACGTGAAATATCGCTGCACGGGGGCCGGCAGCAGTGCCACCTCTGAGGGAGTAAACTCACGTTCGGGCGACGCGATCGCGGAAGCGTTGAGCCTCGCGACAGCCTGTGCCGTGGCCCGACGCCACCGGACCGCTCCAACGGCGATCGCGGCGGCCGCGCTCACCACAGCGCCACCGGTCACCGCTGCGACTCCCGACTTCCATGGTTTCATAGCTCACTCCGTAACTTTCCAGGACGCGACTGAACCAGCTTCCCAAGCGGGCGCCCGTGTGCAAGTCTAGCGCACCACCATTACAGGACTGTCGGCCCGGTGAACGACGCGGTTGGAGACACTCCCCAAAAGCATGCGCTGATAACCTCGCAGACCGCGGCTGCCAATTACGATGAGATCCGCACGGTGTTGGTCGGCGAATTTCAGAATCGTTTCCTCAGGTTTGCCGTCCTCCTGAACATATGTACAGTGGACGCCTGCTTCCTTCGCCAACTCCCGGACCGGCTGTGCCACATACTCCAACCATTGTTTGGCATAGATCCCGATCTCGGACGTGCTGATCGGAGCGTCGACCTGCCCCGGCGCAGTTACCGAGTACAGGTCCTCATAGGCATTGAGTACTGTGAGCGTTGTACCAGCCATCTTGGCCATTTCAACCGCGTAACTGGCGGCTCTCTGCGCGCACGGTGATCCATCGGACGCGAGAAGGACGTTGCGGAATGTTCCGGTATGGCATGGTGTGTTTTCTCCTCGAACGATCAGGACGGGACATGTGGCATGGTGGAGCACTCCGCTTGATACGCTGCCAAGAAACAGCTCGCTGACACCCGTCAAGCCCCGGCTGCCGACAATAATCAGATCCACGTTGTCGCGTTCCGCCACACGCAGGATCGTATCTACCTCCGGCTCGAATCCGACCTCGTGCAGGAACTGAATCGGGATCTTGAGTGATTCGAACACGCGCCGGACACTCTGTTCAATGGCTCCCCTAGAGTCCGCGGCGGCTCGATCCATGGCATCCTGCTCTATAGTCAGTCCCCACGGCCCGACGTCCGCCAGATCTGCAACAGGGAAGCGAAACACGTGCAGGGCTAGAACCTTAGAGCCGAAGCTCCGAGCAATCGAGGCTGCCGAATGGGCGGCGTCAATCGCGCTCTCTGAGCCATCGACGCCCACGAGGATGTTGTTAAACATGGTTTGTCTCCCGAAGCGTTCGCTTGCAAGCGCCAGGCGGCTTCTCGAAGCGTGGACGTTTGGACGCGAACGGTGAAACGCTAGCCGCGTATGGGCAGGCGCGATGTTCGCCAGTCACTGAGTGGCCTGTTGCAACGATTATGGATGCAGTTCGGCGAGACAGCATCCGCGAAGTGGCGGATTTCACGCCGGATTTGTCCTGGCGGTCTTGTCATTGAAGCCCGCCTCCATCGAAATGCGGCTGTTGTCAAGTCCATTGTCCTGCACGACAATGACGCAGCTGTGATAAGACAGCGCTACTTTGCTCGGATTACGTGACGAGCCTTCCAGCAACAGTCTTCATTTCGGATTCCTGTTAAGGCGCCGATTCGCCCAATGAACTCTTTGTGCTAGTGTAGGGTGGATCTCCTGGAGACATCCACCAACGTAGAATACGCCGTTCCGCCGATGCGAACGTTTAGTCCGTCCGTATACAATTAATCGTATCTCTTCGCAATGGTGGCCGGATGTGAGGGCGCAATTGAGGCGGGAGCGTAGAGGCCCCGGTTCAAACCAGAATGCGATCCGTAGTCCGATCAGTCACCACCCGGCAAATCGCGCGTTGAGAGCTAGTTATCGGAGGTAGCGACACATGAATGCACTCGACGTGATGTTGCCGGTTCAATCCCGTGTTCAGGAGGAGGCCCTCTTCCTGGCCGGTGAACGCGTGAAGCCGGGCGTGTACCGCAATATTGTTACCCGAAGCGAGATCGTGATCGCAGAGGAAGACTATCTGCCGGCTACATGTGATGGACAGGTGGCGTGCTACGCGATCGCTCTCCACTTGCTGCCGACGGACTCACCGATGCCGGCGTCCGACGAGCCGGGCAACCTCGAACGCACATCAAACGATCGCCGCGCAGAGTCAGCAAGCAATACGAGGTCCATAGAGAATTCTTAGGCCGCAATCGCTGCAGCCTGACGCGCCTGCTGCACGCATTGATCAGGAGGAGTAGGTCCTGCCGTCGTTGGGCACTAGATGACGCTCGCGCGCCGCAGCGGCAAGCTTGTCGCGAAACTCAGGATGGGCGATACGGATGAGATCGATTGCGCGATCGCGGATGCACTTCCCGTGCAGGTATGCGCTTCCCCATTCTGTGACGACATAGTGAACATCACCTCGCGAGGTGACCACTCCCGCCCCCGGCTTCAGCGTGGAAACGATCCTGGACCTGGTCGTCCCATCGTGCAGCGTAGCCGTTGAGGGAAGCACCATGATCGGTTTCCCGCCTCTGCTGCGGGCGGCGCCTCGCATGAAATCGACCTGGCCACCTATGCCGCTGTAGAAGCGCTCGCCAATCGAGTCGGCACACACCTGGCCGGTCAGGTCCACCTCAATTGCGCCATTTATAGCGACCATGTTATCGTTGCGCGCGATAATGAATGGGTCGTTCACATACTCCGTCGGCAGGAACGAAATGGCCGGGTTATTATCGACGAAATCGTAAAGCGCGCGTGTGCCCATGCAGAAGGAGGTCACGATCTTCCCGTAGCGCAGCGATTTTCGGCGTCCCGTGATCACGCCGGCGTCCACGAGTTTCAACACGCCGTCGCTGAACATCTCGGTGTGGATCCCGAGGTCGCGTTTGGACAGCAAACAGTCCAGGACCGCGTCCGGAATGGCTCCGATGCCCATCTGGAGTGTGGCGCCATCTTCGATGAGGTCCGCAACGTGACGGCCGATCTGGCGTGACGTGTCGGTTTGGGCCTGAGGGGTCAGCTCCAACAGAGGTGTATCGCTCTGAACGAAGCTGTCGATTCGGCTGACATGAATGAAGCTGTCGCCAAGAGTGCGCGGCATATGCGGATTGATCTCGGCGATGATGTGACGCGCGCTCTCCACCGCGGCCTTCACGACGTCCACCGAGACTCCCAGGCCGCAGTAGCCGTGCGCGTCCGGTGGCGATAACATTACGAGCGCATGGTCGAGCGGTAGCTGCCCATTGCGAAACAGCGCCGGGATTTCGGACAGGAAGATCGGAGTATAGTCGGCCCGACAGGCGTTGACTGCCTCACGGACGTTGGCGCCGATGAAAAACGTATTGTGCCGAAAACGACCTTGAAACTCAGCCAGTGAGTATGGCGCTGTGCCCATGGTCATGATGCTGACGATTTCGGCGCGATTCAGACAGCTCTCCGTACTGGTCAGCGCGTCGACCAAAGCCTGTGGCTCCGCGGCATTACTGCCTACAAAGATGCGCTCACCTGACCGGATGGCAGCGATTGCCTCCGCCGCGCTCATGGTGCGGTTTTCGAAGTGTACCTTCCAACTCACGCGTTACCGTCTCCTCTTCTTCCAATTGCAATGATCTAACTTCGGCTTGGTTCTAGCCAGCCTCATTATGACGATCTCGGACCGTTTGGTACATCCTCGGAACGGCGGATTGCGCGATCCAGAGCCAGGAGATTCCTACGCGGCCACAGGACGTGCAGCCACGAGTGCGGCGAGCACGATCCGTCCAAGCAAACAGCTTTTGTAGTTAGACCAGGGCCGGCACGGCGGTGAATCGTGTATCAGATAATATTCATGTGCGGCTTAAGGTGAACACAATCATATAACTTAAGGTATAGTACGACAACGCTTTGATGTGCGGATGCAGATTCGGAGAAGAGTCTACAAACATTTCGATGTGCTGTAGTTCACCATTCCTTCCGTACCGCCGAGGCACATGCCAATCTGCGAGAAGAGGATGATCGGACATATGCAAGACAAGCGACCGGTTGCTCCAACGGACAGTACTGGCGCCCTGGCGCTACTGTTGGTGGCGCTCTGTGCGGGCCTTTTCGCGACGTCCCTTGTGGCGGCGCAAAAATCAAAGTCAGGCAAGAAGCCAAACGCCGCCTCAATCACGGCAGGTAAGAAGGTTTACGAGCAATTCAAGTGCGCGAACTGCCACGCCATCTCGGGAATTGGCGGCAAATCGGGACCTGACCTCAGCAACGAAGGGGCGAGTTCGAAACACTCGCCACAATGGCTCGAGTCGGAGATCAAGGATCCCAAGTCGCACAAAGCCGACTCGGCTATGCCCGCGTTCGGCGATAAGATCCATGGCGCCGCACTTTCCGACCTCGCGGCTTTCATGTGCAGCCTGAAAAAGAAGTAAGAGACCACTTCTGACTGCAAGACTATTCAGCTCTTGGCGGCTGCGGTGGGCCTGCCCGGCCCGTGTGTGGAGATCTGTGCACAGATTGGGAGACCGATGATGTGGCGACAACGGACCTGGCGCATCTTGATGCTGGCATTCTTTGTGATCGCGCCGACCGTTGGCCTGCTTGCGCTCTGCATTGTCGCTCCCGCCGCGCCGCCAAAGCCAGCGAAGTCTCAAGCCTTTCCACTCAGCCTGTTTGTCCATACGGAAGAGGGCGACTTCTCCAACGAAAAGAACTGTAACGGGTGTCACCGCGCGTCGGTCGAGACGTTCGCGCGGTCCCCGCACGCGGCGTTCATGTACGACCCGCACAGCCCGGTGGATAAACAGGGCTGCCAGGCATGCCATGGCCCCAGCAAGCGTCACATGGATCATCGGAAAGAGGATGAGGACCGCTACGCAAACGTCATCAGTTACAGCCACGCGACGCCGGAACAGATCGCTACAGCCTGCCTCCGCTGTCACGCCGACACGATGACGACCTCGCATTGGAAGCGGACTTCCCACGCGCATGCCGGCGTCAGCTGTACTGCCTGCCACCAGATCCACTGGTCGGACCGTCTCGGCAAGGACCGGACGGGCACCCCGGCGCCGCCTGGCGACCAGATTGAAGTCCATAAGGATGTGCGCGAGTTGCCGAAGTCGGCTGTGTTTTCAAATGCGCCGGAGCCGAAAGCCCTGCTGAAGACCGATGAAAGCACGCTTTGCGGGCAGTGTCACCGAAGAGAGTTGGCGGAGTTCCGGCACAATTTCCACCATCCGGTGCCGGAAGGCCGCCAGGTATGCAGCGACTGTCACTCCGTGCATCCGAATAAAGATGGGCGAAAGCAGGTGCGCACGACGAAACAGAGCTGCATTACCTGCCATGCGCAGGTCGCTGGGCCGTTCGTCTTCGAGCACGATCCCACCTCCGACCTGACCGGGGAGGGCTGCCTGGAGTGCCATCGGCCGCACGGCTCGCCGAATCCGGCAATTCTCAACTCGTTCTCGCGAGGTCTCTGTGTGAGGTGCCATACGGACAAGTCGGTAAACCATAACCCGGGCCGGGGATGCTGGGACTCCGGCTGTCATTCCGCGGTACACGGCTCCAATCACAGCCAACTGCTGTTTGGACGCTGAAACGAGGACGGCGCAGTGCGAATCGGTATCACAACCATTTTCCTCGTAACCATTTCTTCGGTCGTGGGACCGAGCCGCGCGTTGCAGGCGCCTGCCGGCTCTCCGCGCCAGCCCGATCCGGCCGGGACGCAGGCGGCCGCGCCGACAAAAGTTCAGGCGAATCCCGCGCCCGCACCGAAGCCGCCCACGCCGAAGCTGCCGGCGCCCGCGATAGGTCAGACGAAGCCGCCCGTGACACCGGAAAAGCCGGCGGTCGACCCGGCAGCAGCGGACCAGGGATCCCAGCCGCTGCCGAAGTCCAGGCTCGCGCCACCGTCGACCGTCCTTGCGGAGATCGGCTATGGCGATTGGGGCCTGAGCGGCTCCGAAAGCAAGTTTCGCCAGCATGCTATGGTTCCTCACGGGCTCCTGCTTCGCGATCTTCGATACGCTCCCATGCTCCGATCGCGATCCGAAAGCGCGTTTTTCGATGTTAAGGGCCTCGGAGGGGACGACTATCGCGCGGAGTCCCGGCTTGTGTGGGGGTACGGTGCTACGCAGCTGTCAGGCTCTGTTTCCCGATTCCGTTTCGCCGACCCACTGCCTGTTCCGGTCGACGGGAGCTCCCGGCATGTGGAAGAGTTCAGCGCCAGGCAGTCTCTCTCTCGCGATTTCGCCTTATCGTTGCAGTTCCGAAACGATTCTCAGCGCAACCGATACGAAGTGCCCTATGCAAACCTGGACCAGAATACGCAGTATTGGGACGCCTTCGCTACCGGCAAGCTAGGCTCCGGATTCGCCGCGTTCAACTATTCGAACCTGCACTACTCCGACCGGACGGGCACGCTGCTGAATACCACCGTGCAGACGTCCGGGCTGAGCTATCTGTGGAACCCGTCAGACGCCATCGGTATCGAAGCAGCCTACTCCCATGTCGCGATCTCGGAGGCGGCGCAGCCGGAAAGCCATCTGGACATCATGTCCCTGCAGGGCGACTTCGCATTGGGCTCGGCGACCGACCTTAACCTCCGGCTGCAGCAGCGCAACGTGGGGACGGCGACGATACAGAGCGCATACGCGCGCGACCAGGGCGTGGGAACCGCCAGTCTGTTCCACCGCTGGAAATCCTGGCGCGCGCAAGTAGGCATCCGCCTGCAGAACGATGAGCGGGTAAACGGCACTCAGTCGTTTGTCGACGTGCCGAAATGGAGCACGGTGGAGGGCAGGTTATCGGGCACGGTGATCGCGGGCTGGAGGCTGACAGTCCGCAGCTACACGCAGACTCTGAGCGATCCTCCATCCGCGATCACAATGGATAACGCCTCGCTCTATTGGAATGGTCGCAACTACCTGCAGGTCAAGCTTGAGGGCGGACCTCCGGCGGTTAACTACTATCTCACGTACACATACCAGGCCAATCGAAACAGCGCGCGTGCAACGGATGTCCAGACAACCCAGTACACCGTCGGGAGCATCTGGCAGATATCACCGACTGTCAGCCTGTTTGGCGAATACCATCATGAGAGCTGGTCGGGCCACACGGATCTCAATGACTTTCCGGCATTGAGCAACTTCCTTCCCAACAGTACGACCGGAATCGTGGAGATGACCTGGAATCAGCGACGGCTGTTTCTCTCGGCCAGCTACACGGGCTTCAGCGTAAGCAACGATAATCCGCTGTTGCTTCAAGACGGCAACACCCGCGGAACCTTTATCACGCTCAATGGTCGGTACCGATTTCCTCGCGGCTACGAGCTGGGCCTGACCGTAGCTCCCTGGACATACCGTGATAAGGTCGTCGGCGCGCTGAACTACGACGCGGCGATCGTAATGGTGAACGGCAGCGCCCGGTTCTAGTCCCGCTGCTTAACGAGAACGCAAATGGCGTGGTGGACCGGTTCAGCAGTCGTGACACCGGCCCTAAGATCGTCTATGATTGGTTCGCTCTCGCCAAGGATCGCGTTCGGGACGCATCCGGTGGGTGTCTAGAAAGGCGAAATGGAATGGGAAACAGCAAACGATTGACAGGAGTTCTCCTCGTCGCCGCGGGCGGGCTGACATTCGTGGCTCTGCTTGCGGCCGCGGGGTGCGGGGGCGGTGGGCCTCTTGCGGCCGGCGCCGTGCTCTCTCCAGTTTCGCAGTTCATGCAGCTCTTACCGGTGGTGCAGCGCGCGGCGGTACTCGTCGGTGCGGCAAAATGCGCCACATGTCATAAGTCCGATTACACCTCCTGGACACAGACTAAACATTCGCAGGCACAGGTGGACTGCGAGTCCTGCCACGGCCCTGGCAGCGTTCACGTCGCCTCTCCTGACGCGACCAACATCCTGCGGGGCCTCACTGCCGTGAACTCGGTCGTGTGTGCCCAGTGCCACGCGGACCAGGCCGCCGACTGGAACAGCTCCAAGCACGCCGAGATCGTACCGGATCCCGTGAATACCGGCAGCAACAACTGCCTTCGTTGCCACAGTTCGGAGTTCCGCGCCGTGAATGTCGACAAGCCGATCTCCCATGGACAGACACCGGCCCAGACGGACGCCGCGATTCTAGCGCTAACCACCCCGCAACTGCAGGCATACATTCCCGCTACGCATGCGAGCGCAACCTGCGCAACCTGCCACGATCCGCACAGCAACACAGCGAACTTGACATCCGCGAGCGAACAGTTCTACCTGCGGCGCGCCACTTCGAGTACAGACCTGTCCGCCGACCCGCCCGGCGCAACGGTTGCCACATACACTACGCTTAACCACATCTGCGGCTCCTGTCACAACAACCGCGGTGGCAATCCCTCCGACGCGGGCCTGACCAAAAACACGACGAGGCCGGCAACGCATGAAGGACCCGAATATAACATGCTGCTGGGGCATGGAGGCGCGGAGGATGCCGCCGGCCCACCCAGGCGCACCAGTTCCCACTCCGAGGCGCCTGACCAATGCGTGCAGTGCCACATGCCGAATTCCAGGCATACGTTCACTGTCAGCCTCGACTCAAGTTGCGCCCCGTGCCACACGCCGGCGGATGCGGCAGCCCGTGAGACCAGCGTGCAATCGGCAACGCAGAACTCGCTCGTCGCGCTCAGAACGCGCCTATCGAACTGGGCGATGGCAACGTTCGGCGACCCCGCGGCATGGGACTATACGTCCAACATACCCTCAACTTCGAAGACTCCGAATCAGGCCCAAATTCCGATCCAGGTGAAGCGTGCGCGGCATAACTACTACTTTATCCTGCTGGATCGCAGCCTCGGCGTACACAATGCGTTCTATACCGACTACCTGCTGAACTATGCGAATACCGGCCTGGACGCGCTTGGCATCTCACGCTCGTCGCCGGTTACGGGCCTCAGCCGGAGGCAGGCGATCTCGATGCTGAATGCTGACATAATCAATGTTCGGTTGGCGAACTCGCGCGGAACCGCATTCGGTCGCGGTGATGAGTAACGTGAATTAACATCGATAAGGCAGGTTAAAGGTGTCCACGCTCACGCCCCTCATCGGTTTCACGAAGAGGGGCGTGAATCCGTTTTCTCACAATCCGCCATTGTGCGGATGACCTCTTTGTACCTCCCACAGTACAATGGGTCCAGTGCAATTTAACAGGGAGATGTAGATGATGACCACGAAGTTGATGGGAAGTGCGGCGTTACTGCTTGCCGCTGTGACAGTGGGAATGACCAGCCCTGCATTCGCCAGGGACGGGGACGCCTCCAAGTCGGCAGGCGCCCTAGGGACCTTTTGGACGGCGCCCAAGGACGGCGGAAAGCTGACGCTGGTGCTTGCCGGCCAGGCCGAACCCGTGACGGTGGACGTGAGCGACAAGACGATATTCTCGGGTATATGCCTGGACTGCAACCTGCCGCTGGAATTCAAGCCGGACCAGGCTGCGAAGAGGTGCATGGTATGCGGCTGTGCAGTAAGCAATGCAGCGTGTATCGTCGGTAAGCCCGTCAAAGACGGCACGTGGCAGGCGATGCTCAAAGGGCTTCCGCGTGGAACGACTCTTCGACCGACGTTCAACACTTCCGGCAAGTCGGACTCGGGCGTCAGCCGGCTTGCGGTGGATCTCCGCTCGGTCCTGCTTCCCGTTGTCGGACTCGACAGCGCAACCCCGGTCCAGCTCCTCGGCCTCGTGAAACCATTTGGCGGCAGCCAGGCGGAGCTTATCGACGGTGGCAAACGGCTATCGGTTCATCTCAAGTCGGACTGGACCGTGGATCGGGAAGCAAAGCTGGAGAAGGCGATGGCCAATCTCAACGCAAAGGTCGTCGTGGCCGAAGAGCCAAAGTAGGAAACGCTGGGGCGGGAGATGCAGCAGAGCGTGATCGTTCTGCTCGGTTCCGCTGGACGGAGTGGCAGGAGCATGGCCGTGACACGACAGAACCAGACTGTTCTCCTTCCGCCGGCAATCGCTCAAATGAACTCGAAACTGACAATAGTGTCGGCGTCGGGTTCATTTGCACGCGCGATCCTGCGATCCAGATTTGCAATCGGCTCCTTCTTGCTCCTCATCCCCATGGCGAGTATGGCCTGGTTAGGGCGATTTCGGCATGAGGAGGACCCTCTAACCGCCTATAGAGCGGCCCTACCTAGAGACGCGATATCACGGCTGCAGAACAGAATAGACAGCGGCAAGATCACTCTCGCATATGACAGTAAGCTGGGATACCTTCCGGCGGTGCTCAGAGCGCTGCAAATGCCTGCGTCGTCACAGGTGCTCGTGTTCTCCAGGACGAGCATACAGAAGGATGAGATCTCGCCCCAGACACCACGCGCGCTCTACTTCAACGATGAGACGTACGTCGGATACCTTCCCGGAGCGAAGGCGCTGGAAGTCGCAACCACCGATCCCCAGCTAGGGCCTGTCTACTATACGCTGCTTCAAAAGCCGAGGGAGATGCCGGCATTCTTCCGGACGCTAGATACCTGCCTCAAGTGCCACGCAACCAGGGCGTCGCACTATGTTCCGGAGCACCTTCTCCGTTCAGTCTACGCGGATAAGGATGGTGTGCCCGACCCGGATGCGAAGAGCTACGTGACGACGGACGAAAGTCCGCTGTCCGAGCGGTGGGGCGGATGGTACGTAACGGGCAATCACGGGAGTCAGCGCCATATGGGGAATACGTTCGCGACGAGGAGCGGCGGCCGCATTGCCCTGGACGTTGAGAGCGGCGCGAACCTCTTGGACCTCCGCCGATTGGTAGATACTTCTCCGTACCTCACAGGCCACAGCGATATCGTCGCCCTGATGGTGATGGCGCACCAGACGCATCTGGACAACCTGATCGTACATGCGAACTACCAGACGAGAGCAGCGATTAACGCCGAAACGGCTTCAAGCAGCGTGCCCTCGCATGGGCCGGGCGGGAGCCTGGCGGCACGGATAGAGATTGCGTGCGAGCCGCTGGTGGACGCGCTTCTGTTCGCGGGAGAGGCGCCCATCACCGCGCCTGTCTCCGGCACTTCGGGCTTCGCGATACAGTTCGGGACACGTGGTCCTTTCGACCGAAAGCACCGCTCGTTGCGAGAGTTTGATCTGAAGCGCAGGCTATTCCACTATCCGTGCAGCTACATGATCTACTCGGAAGCCTTCGATGGTCTGCCGTCTCAGGCGAAAAACTATGTGTTCCGTCGATTGTGGGCAGTGCTCAGCAGTCGGGATCAGAACAAAGCGTTCGGCCGTCTGTCCCCGGCCGACCGCAAGGCCGTGCGCGAAATTCTGCTGGATACCAAGCCAGCATTTGCCACGTTTGCCGCCAGACAGTTGCGCGCGGCGGCGATTCGATCCGATCGGTGAGTGACGATTGCTTAACGCGCCGTGCCGCAGGAATCATGGAGGACTGTGCGATGAAACTGTTCGATACGATCGTCATGACGGTAGTCTGTATAGCGGTCGCGCCGGCGGCACTGGCCAAACCGGAGTACCTCGATGTGCTGACCACGACGTTCAAATCCGACTCTGCAAGACGGACACAGCCTCCGTTGCGCCCCCGGCCCCGAAGAAGCCGAAGTCGCCCGTGCCGAAGAACGCCTTCCATCCTGCCATCGTTCACTTTCCCATCGCTCTCTTCGTTACCGGTCTGTTCCTCGATGCGCTAGGGATGTGGAAGAGGCACCGGTCCCTCCTGTTGGCTGGCTGGTACAATCTGCTCCTTGGCGCCATCAGCACGCTCGCCAGCATCGCGAGCGGACTGGCGGCCATGTCCATCATGCATCTCCCCTTTAAGGGCGTCATCTTAAACCATCTCGTTCTGGCGTGCATCGGCACCGTCATCATGTGGGCGATGGTGGCGCTGCGCTACAACCGCC
Source organism: Chthonomonadales bacterium (assembly GCA_038211235.1). Classification (GTDB taxonomy): domain Bacteria; phylum Armatimonadota; class Chthonomonadetes; order Chthonomonadales; family Chthonomonadaceae; genus DATGJU01. The sequence continues at coordinate 68,418 of JBBQVV010000001.1, forward strand.
ACGAGAAGATGACGACGCCTTTTCGTCTCGCCTACTATCTGCTTGCCGTGACCGGAGTGGGCCTCATCGCGTTCTCCGCGCACCTTGGGGGAATGTTCGTATATGGCGAGTGACCTGCTGAACGGAACGATCCCACGCACTTCTTGCCTGGCAGTCCGTTCTGCCGGGACAACGGTGCCGTAGACCGTCCCGGTTCCTACAGACGCGGTGCCCATTCGGCAGCCACCGCCTCGTGACACTGGGCACGGAAGCCTCCTGAGGAGTACCGCGCATGGATTCTGTGGCCTGTAACCGGTTTCTATTCGGCTTCACGATAACCTACCACTATCTGTTTCCACAATTAACGATGGGCCTGGCTCTCATCATTGTGGTGTTCAAGGCGGTTGCTGTCATCCGGAAAAATCCTGCTTACGACGCGGCGACACGCTTCTGAGCGCGCATATTCGGCCTCGTCTGGTGGAGTATCGCGATCGTCCTGGCGATTGGATACTTCGCGTACCTGTTCTACTCGTTCGGCGGCAAGGTCACGTTGGACGCGGACGCGCACTATTGAGATGGTGATGATTCCGTACCAGAGGATTTCTGCCGCCCTCCGCCGAAGTGGTGCGCATCGGCCGGTCGCCTCGTACACTCGGCACGAGGTCGGCTCCAGGATTGCGGCGGCGGTGCAATAAGGCGGGAGGATGGCAGCAATGAAATCTTTACACAGCGCGGTGCAAGAGTTTCTATCGAGTGAACCAAAGCAGCTTTTCATTGGCGGCGATTGGGTTAGCGCGGCGAACGGCGAGACCATCGAGGCGCGCGACCCGGGCGATGGCCGTGTGATCGCGCATCTCGCCTCGGGCGATGCAGCGGATATTGATCGCGCCGTTGCCGCGGCGCGACAGGCGTTCCGCACAAGCGGCTGGGCGACCATGCCCACCAACGATCGGGCAGTGATTCTGCACCGGCTCGCGGATCTCATCGACCGGCACCGGGACGTTCTGGCACAGATCGAGTCACTAGACGTCGGCAAGCCACTGGCTCAGGCGGCCGGCAACGACATCCCGAACGTCGCACAGTCCCTGCGTTACTACTCCGATCTAGCGGTACACACTCGCCGGGCAGAGCCTATCGCCGTATCCGGCTACGACGCCCGCTCGATCCGCGTGCCGTACGGCGTCTGCGCGTTTATTATCCCCTGGAACTTCCCACTGCTCCTGGTGGGCTGGGGCATCTCGCCGGCGCTGGCTGCCGGCAACACGGTGGTCATTAAACCTCCGGAGGACGCCTCGCTCTCCACTCTCTACCTGTGCAGATTGGCGCAGGAGGCCGGAGTTCCGGCAGGCGTAATCAACGTGGTGACCGGGTACGGGGAGACGGCCGGCGCGGCGCTGGCGCAGCACACCGGGATCAACCGGATGTCTTTCACCGGCTCGCCGGAGGTTGGACGGCTGATTGCCGAGTCCTGCGGGCGGAACCTCATTCCGGTCAAGCTGGAGCTTGGCGGCAAGGGCGCCGCGGTTCTCTTCAACGACATCGACATCGATGCGGCGGCGCAATCACTTGCGGGAGCGATTACGCTGAACTCAGGCCAGGTTTGCTGCACGGCGACGCGCTGGATCGTCCACGAGAGCATTCGCGACCGCTTTGTCGGAGCCGCGACCGCGGCACTGAGATCGACGAAGATCGGCCACGGGCTGGAGTCGGATTCGCAGATGGGTCCGGTCATCAGCGAGAAACAGCGGAGCCGGGTGCTGGGCTACCTGGAGCGCGGCGAGCGCGAGGGCGCCGACGTTCTATTGCGCGGAGGCGTTGCCGAGGTGCCGGGCTGCGAGGGCGGCTACTTTGTCAAGCCGGCGCTGCTCGGCGGATCGCAAGAGAACATCTGTGCCAATGACGAGATATTCGGCCCGACCGCTTACGTCATGGGATTCACCGATGAGGACGAGGCGGTGGAGCTCGTCAACCGGTCTAACTACGGCCTTGCGAACAGCGTCTGGTCGTCGGACCTCGGTCGAGCCAATCGGGTCGCCGAGGCCATGGTGGCCGGCAACAGCTGGATCAACGCACACAACGTCTTCGCGCACGGAATCCCCTACGCTGGCTGCAATCTCAGCGGCATGGGCGGCGGCGTGTGCGGCCCCGAGACGCTGTTCGACTATCTGCGCCCACAGTCGATCGTTCGACCGCTTGCGTAGAGGACGCGACAACCTGCATGATTCACGTTATTCGGGCCCGCGCAAGTTCCGAGCAGATGCGATAGATGTCAGAAGCAATCGGCACGTGCTGCTGGGAGGTGTTCCTCATGTCTGACCTCTCCGTCAGGAAGGCTCGTTACATTCAGGACAACCTTCCGACCCGGTTGAGTGGACTGGCTGGCACGTGTCCGTTCCTTTTCGCGGGACGCCGCGAATCGAAAGATCGTCTACGACCTCGTACACGAGAGCAAATGGTTCATCGAGTGGACTGCCGCGGAGACGGAAATCGACACCGCAGAGCAACTGGTAGCTCTGCGGCTCGAACTAGCGCTGTTGCAGCTCGATAGGGAGCGCATTTTGGGTAACCAGGCGCCGCGGGCCGCGGTTGCATGTCACGCTCTCGCGTGGTCCGATCGAGTTCCGCAGATGTCAGGTCTTCTACATTGACGTTCGATAGATGAATGAGATTTATCGCGTCAATGCGTCACGGCTGACCGCTCATCCCCTGTTTGACCGGCCCGAGGCGCAGCGTCCGTTTGGAGAATGTTCAATGGCAGCGGAAGACGACGTGCGGCGGATCTGCCTCTCCCTGCCGGAGACAGCTGAGAAGCCGTACGCGCGACTGCCCGGTTTTCGCGTCCGGAACAGGCTCTTTGCACACATCCGTGAAAACCCCTACGCGCTGGTCGTCGGGCGTCCGGACATTCAGGAGAAGGAGGCGCTCATCGCCTCGGCGCCCGATAAGTTCTTCCAGACGCCTCACTATTACGGCCATCCTGCCGTACTCGTACGTCTGGATGCGGTGGATGTAGAGGAGCTTGAGGAGATCCTGACCGAGGCCTGGATGCTTGCGGCGCCCGTAAGGTTGAGCGCCGCGTTCGAGGCTGGAGATATTTCAATTCAGGTCACCGGGTAGGGTTTTGGTGAATTCTGAACTGAACAGTCTTCGCCTCCTTACTCTGGCGCCGGGCGGGTAAGCCCCCTTTCTCGCGTTTCTCCGACGCCTCTAAGAATGGATGCAAGACGATTTTTCCGCCCTTCCTTCCGCCTCTGGTATCGCCGAAAGTGCGGGGCTTCTCGCCCCGGTGCGCATGCCGTCCGGCGCCCCCGATAGCCGCTTCCAACTGACGCCGCCCTCCTGAATCGCCTGAAAAACGTACCAAAATGTGCTCCGGAGGGCGTTTTTCGCTTCATTTTCGCGCAAGAATGTACATGTTTCACCACGCTATTTCGCCGGTATCCAGGGTGAAGTACGGGTGTGATTGCGTTCAAGCGCTCGGAAACTGAAATGCTGCCGGCACACTATCATGTAATTCGCGGTCCGCGGCGCAGGACAATTCAAAAGCGTCGGTGAACGCTGTGGTCGCCGGTTTTAAGTGATCGGCGGTTATGCGGCGCGAGAACCGGTTTCCGATTTGGAAGATGCTCAAGGCTGCGGAAAGAGTTGGCCTTCCTCGCCGCGCGTTTTGACGCCAGCTTCACTAATACACACAGCGAACGCGGAGTTAGACGACACGGTGCCCGACACCGTCATCGACAATCCGATCCTAAACAGCCCGTTCGCGGAGCCTGCGCGCCACTTCCGTTTCGACGAGGAGGGCATCACCAGTGAGATCGTCGACGAACGGCGAACGAGCACCTACTTCGTGCCCATCCCGAAGGCCAGGAAGAGGGGCGCGAACCCTGTTCTGCCGGGAGACTGGACCGAGGACCGCATCCAGGCGAACGCGGACGTCGATCGTATCCGGGGTCGCGTCGCGCTCTGGCGTCAGGGCGGATATGCCGGCGTCACGTTCCGCGACTGATTGTATTTACTAGGCCCAAGTGGCCCGGCCGACACGTTTTTGTCGTTGGATGTGTTCGGGGCAGACCCGCTTTGAAAGTCTTGTTTGGAGCCATTGATATGAGCATGGACCGGATGGAGTCCTATCTCCGCGAACTGCTAGGAAAGTTGCGTGCGCTTCCGAAGGAAACGGGCTGGGTAGAATTCAAAGAGAACTACTACGATCCTGACGAGATCGGTGAATATGTCTCCGCGTTAAGCAACGCTGCGGCCCTAGCCGGCAAGGCAAACGGATAGCTGGTGTGGGGAGTGCGTGACTCCGACCACGCTCCAGTCGGCACCACCTTTCAGCCGGCATCGAGCAAGAAGGGAAATGAGGATTTTGAGAATTGGTTGGTGCGTCTACTCAACCCGAGGCTTAGCATAGGCTTCACGAGGTAGGAATCGAGGGCCGGCGCTTCGTGCTTCTTGAGGTACCCCGCGCGGCGAGGCAACCCACACAGTTCGAGGGAAACGAATATATCCGGGTTGGATCGTATCGAAAGAAGCTGAAGGATTATCCTGAAATCGAGCGAGCACTGTGGAAAGTGTTTGATACGACCCCGTTCGAGCATCTAGCCGCTGCTGACCGTTTACGAGGTCCCGAAGTTCTGGCACTACTGGACTATCCAGCATATTTCCATCTACTTGACCTGGCTTTGCCGGCGGAGGCGGGAGCGATCCTGGCTCGGCTCGAAGAGGATGGACTGATCGTGAAGGATACTGCCCGTCGGTGGTCAATTGCTAACCTTGGCGCGGTGTTGTTCGCGAAGAACCTTGCACAATTCGGCCCGCTCGGGCGCAAGGCCCTGCTGTCAGCGTGTGCTGGCCGTCGAGATGACGCAACAGGCTATGGAATTCAGCCGAGAGCATGAGATGAAGGTGTATTACAAGGGTGTTGAGGTCGGAATGCGGCGGGTGGATTTCTTTGTCGAGGAAAAAGTGATGGTGGAATTGAAAGCCATATGCCAACTGGAAGACGTGCATCTCGCTCAGGCGATCAACTATCTGGAGGCCTACCGCCTTCCCGTTGGTTTGCTGCTCAACTTCGGCGCGCCGAGCCTCCAGTTCAAGCGCGTGATGCGACCGCTAAGCAACTCGTAGTCCATCCTATAATCAATCTAACCATCTAACCATGGTTCAGGGAATAGATGTCCCACGGACTGTTTGAACCATGATTTGTGGGATTGGCATGTGCACTGGGATCTGGCCCGGAAGAAGCAGGCGCTCGAAGCCGAAACGGGAGTCAAGATCGTTCTGAAGCAGATTCCGCGCGAGATCCTGGAGCCAAATCGCGACAAGGTGCAGTTCTTCGAGGCGGGATGGCTGTAGGCGAAGACGACTTCTGTCGAAGGCAAGGTGAGAGTGAAACTGACCGGCTTTCTTCCGGCGCTCGCCGAGGCGCCGGAAATAGTGCTGGAGGCGCTGCGCGAGCGCGCCGTGCGGTCGCCGTTCGACTTCATCGACTTCTGGGCCGTGGACTTCGAGCACCGAGACGACAATCCCTTCGAGCACCACTGGCAGGACTTCCGGACGCGCAAGGACCGCAGCCTGAAAATCGCCACCGACATCGATTGGGAGTACGCGACGCCTGGCAGGAAGCAGATATGCGTCAAGGTGATCGACGTGTTCGGAGTCGACATGACGACGGTGATTGAGGTAACAGTGATTGAGGCAGATGAATGAAACGATATCGAATCTACCTTGACACCTCCGTGGTAGGCGGCGTTCATGACGACGAATTCGCCGAACAGACATCCGAACTCAAATTGCGGTTCGAGAGCGGCAGCGCCGTCGCCGTTCTTTCGCCTCCGCTGTTCGACGAGGTCGCCGACGCGCCGGAATTCGTTCAACGCACACTGACGGACCTCGCGGCGGGCGCCGAAACGCTGCAGTTCTCCGTTGAAGCCGAACTACTGCGCGATGCCTACATCGCCGGGGGAATCTTGACCGCGAAGTATGCATCCGATGCTCTTCACGTGGCGTATGCCACCATTGCAAGGGTCGACGTCCTTGCCAGTTGGAACTTCAAGCATATGGTGAACTCGGATCGGATCCGGCGATTCAACGCAATCAATTCTGGACGCGGATACGAACAGGTGATAATCCTGAGCCCAGCTGACATTGTTCAGATGATGAAGGAAGAAGAGGAGCAAGAGGATGAAGACGAAAACCAAGACGTTTGATTGCGTCCAGATGAAACGCGAGATTCAGGCCGCGCGATCCGAAGCGGACGCCGGCCTGACGGCGGAAGAGCGAATCTCGGCAATGAAGGCGCGAATCATGAAAGGCCCATTCGCACACCTATGGCAGGCCGGGGAAGCCGCTTCGTCCCGCGACGAAAAGGCAGCTTAGTGCTGGCCCGATCATGAGCATGCGAATCACACAACAGAATCTCGACGCGCTGCGCCCGCTCTAGAAGCCGTGGGAGGAGCCGCATCTGCACGGCGTCAAGGGCCGCTTAATCCTGTCGATCATGTTGCAGGTGCATTGTGCGCGTGCCGATTCTAAGCCCGAACCCCCATTCGATTGACCAACGATGGTCGGTGTCGAGCGAACCCGTGCAGATGGAGCGGAACTGCCAATTGCGATGCAGGCGGCACGGCAGACAGTAGGGCCTGGATTGAATCGGCGACATGTCGCCTCTGAGAAAGCGGCGACACGTCGCACGCACTCCAAATGGACGTGAGTGAGGGCGATCGTTGCCCAGACCCACCGACGAGGCGACCTTGATTTCGCTCTACAGCACTGTCACCGGGCCGTTCCCGCTGACGGAGACCGGCAAGATCGCGGTCAAAGTGATCAACGACTATGGTGATGAGGTGCTGAAGGAGTATGAGGTTTGAGCGACTTCACCTGGACCTTTCCCTGCAGTCTCTATGATCGCGCCGACAGCCAACCCGCAATCATAGTCCATCCGGTAATCCGCTAAATCCGAGTTCAAGACGATGTACCGTTCGCCGGACTCGACGTCCTGACGTGCCGACCACGCGTGTGGAACAGTCTGGTACGATAAGAACAGGGTTGACGAGGAGTGTCGCGCGTTATGGAGAGACCGAACAATGATAGCCCATGGTATTGACCTCAACTCGGACGCCATCCGCGATTTCTGCCGTAAGTGGAAGATCAAGGAGCTGAGCGTCTTCGGATCTATCCTGAGAGACGATTTCCGGACGGACAGCGACGTCGATTTGCTGTTCGAGCTGGAAGAAGGCGTCCAATTGACAATGGACTCATGGCTGTCCATGGAAAAAGAGCTGCAGGTCCTATTTGCCCACAAGGTTGACCTGGTACCCCGGAAGAGCCTGGAGCGCAGCTCAAACTACATTCGGCGAGACCACATTCTCAAAACGGCGGAGCCTCTCTTTGTCACGCGATGATGCCTGGCTGCTCGACATGCTGACGCACTCTCGCGAAGCCCGCGAGCGAGTTGCGGGCATCACCCGCGACGAGTTTTTACTAGACCGCGACAAGCAGCTTGCCGTGACGCACCTCGTGATGATCGTCGGCGAGGCCGCTGCCCAAGTCGCAGTTGAGCGCCGCGCTTTACTGCCCGAAGTTCCATGGGGTAAAGTCGTTTCCACGCGAAATCGCACTATTCATCACTATTTCAAGGTGGACGCTGAGATCATCTGGGATGTTGTCGATTCGGATCTTCCGGAATTGATCCGCCGGCTTGAAGCCGAGATTCCGCCGGACGACAAAGTGACCGATTAGGACTCCACACGAGACTCTATCATGGACATCGCCTGCTGGTTTATCGACACCGACTACAATGGCGTGTCGTTCTTTGTGCGACACGCCTACTTCACCGGCGCGGACGAACCGTACGATAAGCTGAAACCGGCCCTGCGCGCCAAAATCGATGAGGCTGCGTGGACTTCGCTCTACAGCACCGTCAGCCGACCGTTCCCACCGCCCGAGACCGGCAAGATCGTCGTCAAAGTGATTAACCGCTTTGGCGACGCGGTGCCGAAGGTGTACGAGGTTTGAATCGGAACCATGATTATTGGGATTTTCATGATTACTATGATTGCGCAGGCGATGCAATCGGAAATCATAGTCCATCCCATAATCATTCTAATCATGGTTCAGGGAACTAATGGCCCTCGCACTGTTTTGGTTTGAACCATGGGTTTTCTGAAGTTCATGGTGACTATGATTTCGCTCGGCTGTGGGTCTGCTATCATAGTCCATCGTATAACCATTCCAATCATGGTTCACAAGACAGCGAAACGGTTCCACCATGCCTGACAAGTACCTCCACTCCGAATTGACCGGCAACATAATCGGCTGCGCGATGGAGGTTCACGGTATCCTTGCGAGAGGGTTTCAGGAGGCATCTCGACGAGCTTTCAACACGGTCTCGAGGCCGCGAGTATCGATTTCAGGGGCGACGAAGGCAACACTATCGCAGTGATCGACCCGCAGCTCAGCGAAAAAGCGGGGGAAGCATCGGGTCAGACTCCGTCGCCTCGGCGCATAAGAATCGCCGGCCGCCTTGACATGCTGCGCATGAGCAACCGAATATTCTAACTTGTCCTCGACGACTGGTCACGCCTTCGCGGTGTCTTGCTGCGAGATACCTCGGACCTTCACATCCTGTTGGGGGAGCGGGTCAGGGTCATTCAGTTGTCCGAGGGCGGTGCCCGGGCGAATAAATTCGCGGTCCGTACGGGCAAGCTTGACATGACAAGATGTCCTTACGGACAAAATGCCGTTTCCTCGTCTTGGCATCGCAAGGCGGCAATGTTCTGAGAACTGAATGACCCTGGCTGGGGGAGCGGGTACTCATGGAAGGGGAAGCCGCATTTCGCGCGAGCGGCGACATTGTGGCCATCCAGGCGGACTCAGCGCGGGCAGCACGGCCGGGAGATACCGCATTTGCGCCAAGGGCGGCAGTCCAAAGTGTCGTAAATCGCCGAAGACTGACGCGACCCGGCGGTGGCGCGCTCCGGCGCATTGTGGGCCAATGGCCGGGGGACGAATCGGACGATGAGATCGCTGAGTTTCTCGCCGCGGCAAGCTGATGATGGTGTTCCTGCTCGACACCTCATATTGCTGAAAAGTGGAGATTCGCCATGACCACTCTCTCGCAGACACCCCAGCCTGAGGCGCGGACAAAGCGCGTCGAGAGCGCTCTGCTGCCGGACTCGCGCAACGGTGAGCCGCCGCGGACTGCGACGCTCTCCGACCGGATGGCGCATCACAAGACGCCCGGTGTGAGCATCGCCGTCATCGATGGCGGACGAGTGATTTGGGCGCGCGGCTACGGTGTGCGCGAGGCCGGAAAGCCTGATCCGGTAACGAGCCGGACGCTGTTCCAGGCCGGCTCGATCAGTAAGTCCGTTACGGCCGTGATGGCGTTGCGGCTCGTGGAGGCAGGCGACGTCGAACTGGACGAGGATGTGAACCTCTATCTCTCATCCTGGAAGGTACCGGCAAATGCCGGATGGCAGCCACGGGTTACCCTGCGTCAGCTGCTAAGCCATACCGCGGGGCTTACCGTCCACGGATTCCCGGGCTACGCAAAGGGTGAGCCCGTCCCCAGCGCGGTTCAGGTGCTGGATGGCGCAGAGCCTGCAAACACGGAACCCGTTCGCGTTAACATCCTGCCGGGCGTCCAGCATCGCTACTCCGGCGGCGGCACTACCATCGTGCAGCAGATGATCGAGGATGTTCGCGGCGCGCCGTTCTCTCAGATCGCGAAAGAGCTGGTCTTCGACCCGCTCGGACTGAACGATAGCACGTACGAGCAGCCTCTGCCGGAGGCGTATTGGTCTTCAGCCGCCACGGCGCACCCGAAAAGCGCAAAACCGCTCGCGGGTCGGTGGCACACGTATCCGGAGATGGCTGCGGCCGGACTCTGGACCACCGCGTCGGATCTCGCATGGTTTGCCGTAGAGCTTCAACAGGCAAAGGCCGGCGAATCCGATAGGCTCCTGAAATCAGACACGGTACGGGAGATGTTCACTGCCCAGGTCGATGACGCGGTCGGCCTTGGAGTGTTCCTCGAAGGCTCTGCCACCACCAGGCGATTCGGTCATGGAGGCTGGGACGAAGGGTTTGTCGCGAAGATGACGGCCTACCAGGATCGTGGACTCGGGGCGGTCGTGATGCTCAACTCCAATCAGGGTCACCTGATGATGGAGGAGATCCTTCGCGCCATCGCCACGGAGTATGAATGGCCGGACTACCTTCCAGCCGAGCGGACTCCCGCAGAAATCGACCCGAGCATATACGAGTCCTGCGCCGGCGAATATGAGCTTCGACCCGAATTCCTGGTGACGATCGCGACCTCCACGAACCATCTGCTCCTCCGAGTCGCGGGGCAGGATCCGGTTCCAATCCAGCCGCAGTCGAACACCACGTTCTACGCGAGCGTGATCGATGCGGAGGTCACATTCAATCGAAATGGCAACGGACTGGTAGACTCGCTTACCCTGCGCCAGGGCGGCCGACAGAGTCAGGCCCCTAAGCGTGGAGTGGAGGGGACGGAGGACAAGGAGAGAAGACAGTGAGAAACCCATTGCGCAAACGATTCCAGGACAAACAGACGGCGTACGGGTTATGGGTGACGGTAGAGACTCCAACGGTTACCGAAGCTGCGGTGGCGCTTGGCCTCGACTGGGTCTGCATCGACATGGAGCACGGGCACCAGGATTTCCACGAAGTCATGAATCACCTGCGAGTCGTGCGAGGATCGGAGACCGCCGCGCTCGTGCGCGTGCCGGGAATCGAAATGAGCGCGATCAAGCGCGCACTGGACATGGGCGCTCACGGCGTCATTGTCCCGTATGCGCAGAACCATGAGGAGATTGAGCGGGCTTTCCGGTATGGGAGGTTTCCCCCGCGAGGTGTCCGAGGCGTCTGCGGCGATCGCGCGGTACGGTGGGGGCTGGACTTTGAGAATTACCTAAAAACCGCCGACGAGGAGACTCTGATCATCCCACTGATCGAGACGCGCGGCGCGGTCGAGGATATCGATGCCATCCTAGATGTGCCGGGCGTAGAGGCGATATTCTTCGGACCGGCCGACATGTCCGCCTCCTACGGTCATCGGGGCGAGTGGGAGGGTCCGGGCGTCGCCGATCACGTCCTCGCCGTTCGTGCGAAAGCCTCCGCCCGGAGCATTGCCGCGGGCGTCCTGGCGCGTACTGCCGATGACGTTGTGCTGCGGCGCGATCAGGGCTTCGCAATGGTGGGCCTCGGAACGGATATGTCGCTGCTCATCGGCGCCGTTCGCGAGCGCCTCAAAGCCGTAGGATGGGATCGACCACTGAACCTGGGCTGATGAGGGAGCAACGTCTAATGGGCGATTCATTTCGGGTTGGCATAACACGCGACTTCCTCGCGGACGGCGGCAGGTTCACCTACAAGGATATAGGCCTGGGCCTGCTAGACGCCGAGCCGCGGTGCCGATACGAATTCTTTTCGGAGCGCCAGAGTCCCGTTCAGCCGCGGCAGATCGCTGCACTCGACGCGGTCTTATCGCTGACTCCAGCATGGAACGCAGCGACATTTGCCGGCGGCGCAGGGCGTCTGCTGCACGTCGCGCGCTTCGGCGTTGGGTTCGACATGTGCGATGTGCCTGTCCTGACCGCCAACGACGTGCTGCTGACCATCACTCCTGGCGCTACCGATCTCCCCGTCGCCGGAGGCGTCCTCGCGATGATGCTGGCGCTTAGCCGCCGGCTGTTCGTGAAGGATCGGCTCGTACGCGAGGGGCGTTGGCACGAACGCTCGAACTATATGGGAACGGATATCGGCGGAAAGACGCTGGGTATCGTCGGCCTCGGCGGCGCTGGAAAGCGATTGAGACAACTGGTACAGCCATTTGGGATGCATGTGCTCGCATACGACCCCGTTCTGACGGCCGAAGTCTTTGCGGAGCAGAATGTGATGCGAGTCTCCTCGCTGGAAGAGCTGTTCGCTGAGTCCGACTACATCTCCCTACACTGCCCGCTCAACGATCGCACCCATCACCTCGTCGATAAAGCACTCTTCGACCGCATGAAGCCAACGGCATATCTCTTTAACGCGGCGCGAGGTCCCATCGTGAATGAGGTTGACCTGATCGATGCCCTGCGACGTGGGAGTATTGCCGGAGCCGGTATCGACTGTTTCGAGCAGGAGCCTCCGGCGCCGGATAATCCGCTCTTGAGCATGGACAACGTCCTTCTGGCTCCGCACGCCGTCTGTTGGACCGACGAGTGCTTCCAGGCCATCGGCGAGTCCGCAATACACTCTATTCTGGCCGTCATGTACGGCGATGCGCCTCTCTCGCGCGGGAATCCGGACCATGGGATCAGTCCGAAGGCAATCGTGAATCCGGAAGTGTTGGAGCGCAGGGGCTTTATCGCTAAGCTGGAGGCTCTCCGATCCCGCTTGGGCGAGGATTGACGGTAAGGAGATAGCCGCGTCCGGCAAGCGATGCGTCCTTCGCGAACAACACGATCGATCGCGGCCGGATTGCCTCCTTGATGGACTCCGCTGGCTACACAGGCTGGGTGGAGATCGAAACCGTCTCGATCGACTGGGAGCCCTGCAACGAGTGCGAGAACCTCTACGACACGATTCTGTTCCGGAACTTCTTCCAGAATGTGCTGCCGGACGTGCAATGGCTGGTATCCGCGGATTTCGCAGGTTTGCACCAATCGAGAATGACCGGCAGGGCGGCAGCGACGCGGTAATCCGAAACCTTGGAGCGGGAAAGGACCTGGAATGCAACGAGTGGGATTTATACTGAGAGTCAAGCAGGAGCTGCTGGAGGAGTATAAGGGCACGCACAAGAATGTGTGGCCGGAAATGCAGCAGGCGCTGAGGGATGCGGGATGGACCAACTATTCGCTGTTCGCGCGTCCGGACGGCACACTTTTCGGCTACCTGGAGACGGAGGACTTCGCAAGATCGCTCGCGGCGATGGATGGGCTGGACGTTAACACGCGGTGGCAAGCGTCCATGAAGCCCTATTTCGAACAGTTGGAAGGCAAACGTCCCGACGAGGCGCTATTCCAGCTCGAAGAGGTATTCCACCTCGATTAATGATCCCAAATGGGAAATGGGGATCTGTGACGTTTCTCGCCGCCGACCGACTCTGGTGCTGGAAGCGGGCGGTACTTGAAGGTGGCCGCTGGCATCTCGCCTGCACGACGTCGCAGGCGAGATGCCGAGTGGGACGGGAGTGCTCGTCAGGGCACGTTGTTTTCGTTGGCGGAAGGATACGCCGGCAGAGGCTGAAGGCCCGTGTAGGCGC
>JBBQVV010000002.1:0-68928 GCA_038211235.1 Chthonomonadales bacterium
GTCACGATAGCTCGGAACCAGGTGCTGTAGGTAGGAGTAGTTCTGAAGCGTCGCGGCGGTCTCTTCGGTGCCGTGAGCGAGGATCACTCTTGGGCGAGAGAGTCCCGCGCGGTGCAGTCGCTCAAGCAGCAGACCGATCAAGTGGTCCTGGGTGTGAACAATATCGAAGTCACGCCTAACCTTCGACCATAGACCCCACGCGAACGTCGTCTGTTCGATCTGATACCCTGAGCCGAGACCGAACCTCCAGCCGCCGAAGCGACCAAACTGCCTCGTCAGCCGTTGAGCCTTCGGAGAGTAGCGGTGCGTGCATGGGACGATGGCATGCCAGGGCTCGATAGCGGATCCGCCGCCCTGGAATAGAGTTACGTCCACGCCACGACGGTGGAGCGCCTGCCCGAGGTCCCCTGCCCACGCCTCCACGCCGCGACAGATGTGTCCGAGCCCGCTGCACGCGATCGCTATTCTTGGCGGCCGGCAGCCGGCTGCTTCCATCGCTACGATTTCGCATTGCATGCGCCAACCACCTTACCTTCAGCAGGATTCGCGTCCGCCGGGTTGGGTCGTCATCCGTGGATCTGCGTGGACAAAAGCCCTGCCAGGAAGCTCGCCAGTGTCGCAGCGTGAGCTTCGCCGGCAAACGCGCGGCTGTCCTCCGACGCGAATCGCCGCAGACGATCGACCGTCGCCCGGTCGTTCAGCTGTGAGGCGAGATCTGCGGGAGACGAAAACTCGACAACCCCTCTGTAGTTCTTGAGATACTCCCTGCACGCATCGTAGCCGACGGACGGTATTGCGATGGGTACGCCCGCCGCAACCGATGCCACAAGGCGATCCGGAACCGTAACCCGGAACCTATCTTCGGCCGTCCGATCGTTCACACAATATACTATCAACGAGGCGTCAAACTGGCTGGCGTACGCCACCGCCTGTTCGAGACTCATATAGTCGAACGCGTGCCCGTTCGGGTGGTCGATGTCGCTCTCTTGAGCGCGATGATAGTGGACATTCACGCCATGGTTCATAAGATCGACCAACAGGCCGGTCACGTTGTCCGTCGCCTGGGCTCGCTTCCAGTCCATTCTCCCAAGAAAGAGTAGATTGGCCCTATCAAGCAGGGCAGCCGGTCTATGGTGATTGTGAAAGTGTTCGGACAGGTAGGGGGGCCAGATCAGACACGGCATCGTGCGTCCCGCCAGCACGTGGCGTTCGATATAGGTCTTCATCACGCGGCTCGAGAGGATCAGACCGTCGCAGTGCGAGACTTGACGTCGAAAGAACCAGTTCTGAACCGCTACCTTTCGCGCTACGATGGCAGTCGGGTGGCACAGCACGTTGAGTACAATCCTCACGTGGGGCCGACGACGATGAAGCGCCACGATGTCCGCAATGACGTGCGTGCCCCAAAAGGCGACAACCGTCCGGACCTGGTTTGCGTCGACCTCCTGCACCAACCGGTGGATGTATTCCCTGTCGCCGGTGCCGAATAGCTGTGAGCGGAGCCTTGTAATCTGCTTCCACCCATGCGCGAACGAAGAGATCGACTTGCCTGGTCGACTAGAGCTGGCGGCACTGCTCAGCGAGTCCTGCAGTGTGTGAACGCTCTGCCCGGCGGACTTCATGAGGCGCAGGAAGTTCTCGCAGTGGTGCGATCCCGGATCGCCCAAGTAGGCCAGGCCCAGGTCATTATGGACACCGATCGGACGGCCTTCAATGAGCGCGGCGCCGGGGGCACGATCCATCGTCATGGTTCTATGTCCTGAGCGCCTTCAGGAGCTCAGCGCTTTCGAGCCTGGCTCTCATTTCAGCCGCTTCCAGCCGTAATCCGCGACAACCGCGCCCTGATCGGCATGCAGGGAGATCCCAGAGGGCTCCAACTCGACAATGTCGTACACATGCGCCATCTCGATACAGTCGAGCGTATCGCCATCGTGCATCCAGAGCTCGAACGATATCTGGCGTCCTGGCCGGATGCGGAGGTTCTTGAATCGGCATTCAAAGTCTTGACGACCAGGAACCAGGCAGACCTGCGGCGTAAAGCCGACCTCATCGGTCCAGCCTGTCAGGAGTCGCGTGCCGTGCATGCTCTTGATGACGATCATGAGCGAGACGTTGTTGAGTTCGAGCTTCGTCTCTACCTCGACGACACACCGCAGGTCTTCGCCATAGCGAATCGCCGGCACGGCGCGACCGTCCGCATCCAGGATTCGCAGGCGGCGGAATCTCGCCCGTCCATCACCCCGGCGCGGCTTGTCGATCAAAAGATCATCGTTAAAATCTCCGGCCAGACTTGCCAGGTACGCATCGGTAACGTGCGAGGCCGGACCGTAATCGATAAGTTTGCCCGCCTGCATCCAGAGCGCCGTCTGGCAGAGAGTAGGAATCATCTCCATGTTATGGCTGACGAACAGTAGCGTACAGCCGGAGGTTGCGAGCTCTTTCATCCGGTCGATGCACTTGCGCTGAAACGAGGCGTCGCCGACTGCCAGCACTTCGTCAATGATGAGGATTTCGGGCTCGAGGTGAGCCGCAACCGCGAACGCCAGCCTGAGCTGCATACCGCTCGAATACCTCTTGACCGGCATATCGATGAACCGCTCGACATCCGCGAACATGACGATCTGGTCGAACTTGCGCTCAATCTCTTTGCGCATCATGCCGAGGATCGCGCCATTCAGGAAGACATTCTCGCGACCCGTCAGCTCCTGATGAAAGCCGGTGCCGACCTCGAGAAGCGAAGCGACTCGCCCGTAGCGCTGAACTCGCCCGGACGTCGGTTCCGTGATCCGCGATAGGACCTTGAGAAGCGTGGATTTTCCCGCGCCGTTTCTCCCAATGATACCGAGGGCCTCCCCGACAGGTACCTCGAAGCTGACATCCTTGAGCGCCCAGAGCAGATTGTCCTGGCTTTCGGCAGGTTTGCGCCTCCGGCCAAATATCTTGAGCGGGGCGGCAAGCAGGTCGGCGGCGGAGTCCCGAAGCGTCCGATAACGGGCGCGATACTCCTGGCTGTCCGCCAGCGGATAGACCTTAGTCAGATTTGATACACGGATTGCGGTTTTTGCCATATACCTGCTCGCGGGGGGCGACCTGCCATTGCCAATAACGGTGAGAACCCGGAAGAGCGTCAGGGCCCTTTGAATCGACGCATGGGCGAATCATTCACATAGAGAGCACGTTAAATAATATCGGCGAATCGGCGCTCTACCTTTCGGAAATAGGCGGCGCCGCCAAGGAATAGAAGTACCGCGACAAACATGGAGAGACCGATCGACGGCCAGTCAAACGGCCGGCCGAGCAGCGCCGCGCGGAATCCGTCAATCATGCCCGCGAGCGGATTGAGCGATAAGAGCCACCGCCAGCGGCCCGGGATGATACTGCTGGGATAGATCACGGGCGTGACAAACATCCAGATCTGAACGAAGAACGGGACGATGTACCGAAAATCTCGATAGCTCACGGTCAGGGCGGCGAGAAAGGTTCCGACTCCAACCGTAACGAGGCACGTACCGATGGCAAAGAGCGGGAGCAGTAAAACTTGCGGCGTCAACGACGTGTGGTAGAACAGCATCAAGACGAAGAGCACCGCTAGCGATACGGCAAGATCCACGATGCCGACGCCGGCCGCGGAGATCGGAATAATGAGCCGAGGGAAGTAAACCTTCGTGATAAGATGCGAGCTGTTGACCACAGAGCTTCCGCACGTTGCAACCGCGTTCGCAAAGAACGTCCAGGGCAGAAGCCCCACAAAGACGTAGATCGGATAAGGAACGCCACCGGTGTGACGATCCATTCCGGCCAGGCGTCCGAAAAAGACCGAGAACACGACCATCGTCAGAAAAGGCTGCAGTACCGCCCAGACGATGCCCAGGACCGTCTGCTTATACCGGATCTTAATATCTCGCCATGTGAGGAAATAGAGGAGCTCGCGATATTGCCAGATCTCGCTCCACGAAAAAATGTTTCCCGATGTCGCCTCGATGATCTCCTCGACGCCCTGCCGGGACTCCGTGAGGCCGGCGTCCGGCTTATGGCGCTCGGACGATGAAACGGGAGAGGGTGCTTTAACTTCTATCTGCGCGTCCATAAGGTAATCCGATGTCTCTGCTTGATGGCGGCGTGAGCGTTTAGCCCATTAGCCTCTCGGCAAGCAGCCAGATAAACAGAATTGAAACAATACACAATCCCACGATGATGCAGGCGTCTCTCCACTGCTCGGCAGGCGTTAAACCGAAGTCCGATTGTCCGCCGCTATAGGCGATCTGTTGCGCGAGCGGAAGGCTCATCAGCAGATACAAGACCGGCACATACGTCCTCGATATCCAGAATGCGGCCATCAAGAATCCGCCCAACGCGAGACGGGAGCCGACACTGTCGTGCCACTCCGTGGAACGACCTGGCGGCCGGTAGGCTCGCCCGTTCGGAACTCGGGTCCGGCGCTGTGAGGCCTGTGGCCGTGGCGGGTCCGGATTGGTCGTGGCCGAAGCCGCCTTGCGCCTCAGGCCACGAAAACTATAGTACAGGCATCCCATCCAACAGAGGTACCCGGGAAAACCCAGCTCCGTATAGCAGAGCACAAAGGAGTTATGAGCGGTCATCCCGTTGTTGATCTCCGGGAACTGACCATATCCGATGCCTGTCAACGGGTTGGAGATGAAGTTCGCGGTCCCAATGTGCCAGAAGCGAAATCGACTGTTCGCGGACTCCTCTTGAGTGTCCAGCTCCTTCATGCGGCTTGGACCGAATTTGATCGCACCGGCGCCAAGCGCCACAACGAGCACCATGGCAACCCAGCGGGACCGAGAATAGATGAGCGCGAA
The DNA here is from genome assembly GCA_038211235.1 of Chthonomonadales bacterium. Classification (GTDB taxonomy): domain Bacteria; phylum Armatimonadota; class Chthonomonadetes; order Chthonomonadales; family Chthonomonadaceae; genus DATGJU01. The sequence goes on from JBBQVV010000002.1 coordinate 4,821, forward strand.
AGCCGCCAACGTGCCGACAAGCGCGAGAATACCTCCACGCGAATTCGTTAAATAGACGCCCCATACCATCAGCGCGGCGCTAATGACCCAGAGTGCGCGACCGATGCCCTTCTCCGCAACGGCTCGGCACAGGGCGAGGCCCAATCCGGCCACGATCGTCGCCGAAAGGTCGTTCGGATCGCCGAAGATGCCAGTGGCCGTGGCCTGAAGAACGCCGCCGCGATTGTACGCCAGGCCGGTATAGTAGTGGACAACCGAAAAGAGCGCCAGGTAGACTGTCACGACGACGACCGCGGTCGAGAGCGCCCGAAAGCGGGCCGGCGTTCGCACAAGGTTGCAGATGATCAGAACTAGGGCAACCAGCTTGCTCGCGTCCAGCAGTGCCGCGCCGAAGCCGCCGTGGCGCACGGTCGAGAGCACCAATATCCCTGCAAAACAGACGATCAGCCCGTTGACCGCCAGTTTAACCGGCGCCTCACGGTCCAGCAGTTTCTGAACGACGACGCTGATCGAAGCGACGAGCGAAAATATCAGAGTGAAGTGCATCCCGTTAAGCGCGGGAATAGTCTCCTCCGGCCGCACATAGAGCAGCGCTACGAATATTATCAGGCCACAGAACGGATATGTCAGTCCGAAAATCGTGCAGACAACGCCGATGATGACGGCGACGACCTGAACCTCGTCGTGGTTCCCGAAGCCGTAGGCGATCGCAAGCGGAGCGAGGACACAGGCTAAGAGGATGAGCGCTATGTTGCGCGGCCATGCTTGTCGGCCGATCGTTCTATCGTGCCCTGCGTTCTCCTCCGCTGCCCCATGAACGTCAACTACACTCATGCTTCAGGCTGCTCGGAGCCCGGCTTTGCGATAACCATTAGCGTCCGCAGCAGAATGGACAGATCGAGCCAGACAGAGTAGTGCGAGACATAGATGAGATCGAATCTGAGTTTATCTCGCGCATCCGTATGGTATCCGCCGCAGACCTGTGCCAGCCCTGTAATTCCCGGCCGCACCTGATGCCGCTGCGCATACGCAGGGCTCTGCAGCTCGAACTGGCGTACAAAGAACGGCCGCTCGGGCCTCGGCCCCACCAGGCTCATGTCTCCACACAGCACGTTCCATAACTGAGGAACCTCGTCGATTCGGAGCGCCCGCAGCCACTTCCCGATTGCGGTCAACCGGCTGTCGTTGCGCCCGCGGGCCAATACAGGCCCCGTACCCGTCTCGGCATCCGTAATCATCGTGCGAAACTTATAGAGAACAAACGGCTTGCCGAATCTGCCGGTGCGCACCTGCGAGAAGATGACCGGTCCGCGGGAGGTTAAACGGACGAGCAGCGCTACCGCAGCCAGCAGAGGACTCAACAGTATCAACCCGCTCAGCGCGAATCCAATGTCGAATGCACGTTTGACGACGTCCTTGAATCCATCGACACGCGTTACGAGCCGTACCAGCGCAATATCGCCGAAGCTCTCCACGTCCTGCACGCTAAGCAGCGCCTCGTATGATGAAGGGACGATTCGAACGCAGACACCGGGATGCCAGAGCGTCAGCTCCTCGGCCAGCTGCTGCTGCCAGGTCGGCGCGTAGGCGAGCACGACATCGTCGATGCGGTACTGTTCAATCAGCTGGACGATGTTGGTGCGTACACCCAGGAGTGGGAACTCTCCAGCGCTGGCCCCATCGAGATCATCATCTACGAAGCCGACGACGGTGTACCTGCCATCGGAAGTCAGGCTGTGTGCCAGCGTAGTTCCGACCGCGCCCGCCCCAACGATCAGCACGCGCTTCTTATTGTCTCGCGTAATCTGAGGAGACACCCGGCCGGACGAATCGGCGGCGATTCCGCGTCCCGGCCCGCGCTTGAGCAAGAGCTCGACGGACATCGCGTGCGCCCGAGTGCGGGATCGCCGGAGAACCGCACCGATACCGCACGCCGAGATCGCCCATGCCAGCGCCGCCGCTATAGGAATCGCCAGCCAGAAGCTCATGGTGTCCCTCCGAGTGCAGTTATCCTACCAACTCAGGATGCGTTTCGCCAATCCCCACTTCTCCATTCGCGGTTGTCCCGGACCCGCTTATCGTCATCCTCGTCCGATCGCCCCATGGGCCGGACACCCGCGGTGGAACCTGACCGCACCGATAGTGAGGGAAGCTGTGTCAGCTGCGCCTCTACCGCCTCTTTGATTCGGAGCACGAGGGCCTCGCATTCCGCGCCGAGCGCTCGCACACGCTCCTCGTGATCGCGATACATTGCCGCGGCTCGCTCTCCGGCCTCCTCGGCATCTCGGCGGACCTCGGACACCACTAGCTCGATCTGGCTGCGCGCAAACGCTCGTTCCGCGTCGGCGTCTTCCGTCGATGTCGCGGCATGTCCCGGCCGGCCGGCGCTCGATCTCTCGCGGGCCTCGCGGAGCTCGTGAACCAGTCGCGCAACCTCGTCCTCGGCGTGCTTCTGGGCCTCCAGCGCGGAGGTTTCGCGCAGCTCCGCGTCTGAGGCCACACGACGCATGGTCTCGAGTTCGGAGGTCATCTGTTCCAATAGGCGCTTGCTTTGGTCTGCCCGACTGCTCTCTACTTCGACCCGTGAAAGCAGGCTCTCCAGCCGGCTGTTGATCTTGCGAACGTAGTCGTCCACGGCGCCGACATTGTATCCATGAATTGATTTTGAGAAGCCGCCAGGCGGCGTATCGTTAGTCGATGGCATTGTTACCTCCTCGCGGTTTGTATCCCTGGGTGCGTCGCCGGCCCCCGCAACTACCGGGTTGACTGGTGGTATGGTGGGCTCAACGGTCGAGCCTTCGATAGTGCTTGAACTGATCCGCGGTGTTGCTGCCTCAGCGGTCACATCTTCGTTGGCGACCGAGGCGACCGGCGGTGTCGCGGACTCACTGCTGACTTCTTCGTTAGCAACTGACGTGATCGGCGGTGTCGCGGACTCAACGGTCACATCTTCGTTAGCGACCGAGGTGATCGGCGGTGGGGCAGCCTCAACAGTCATGCTTTCGTTCGCCGACATTGACACGGCTGCGTGACGGGTGTCGAATGGCTCGGGCTGTTCCTCCGGCTTACGACGAGCTGTCGCCGGCGTCGGGAGCCGCGGTTCCGTGACTTCAAAAATTGGGTCCATTTTATCTTCCTGACTCATGGGCGCGGCGCCAAATATCTGGCTCCCGTCTGCCGTAGTCGAATCGGCATGAGCCGGGAGCCATTCCATAGCCGGCCCCCGCGACGCTTCCGCTTTGGGATTCAGTGGCTCCGTAACCAGATCGGAATCAAGGTGTCCGGCCTCCAGTGCGGCAATCGGTACCACGGGTGCATGAGCCGTATCACGCAAATCGCGTTCGTAGCTGCCGATCAGATCCGGTGGCGCGTCCATTAATACGCTTCCCAGCAGGTGTACATCGGATAACGCGAACATCTCGCCCAGACGATTCTCCGCACCGGTCAGCGGATCGACTGCGCGGACGCACAGCAGCGCGGCATTGGCGATGGTTGAGAGACTCAGCGTGTCCGTATAGGCCAGTGCGGAGGGAGTGTCGAAGAGAATGTAGTCAGCATGGTCGCGCAGCGCCGCGCTGAACTCCTCCAGGCGGTGCGAGCTAAATAACTCCCACGGATTGCTGCTTGCTGCGCCACTGGTGATGACGCGGAGATTCTCAACCGCGGTCGATCGAAGCGTACTTTCAATCTCCTCGGAATCCGGCTTCTTGAGAACATCCGTCAGCCCACGATCATTTCTGAGATCGAACACTTTGTGAAGCATGGGATGGCGTAGATTGGCGTCGACGAGGATCACGCGCTGACCTGCCTGTGCGAGCGTTATAGCAAGATTGGCCATCATGCGCGTATTGCCCTGTCCCGATCTTGCGGCAAGCGCCATTATCGACCGATAGGGCCGATTCTGCGCCGACAGCAGATGCTGTCCCAGAAACCGGTAAGCCTCGGATTGCGGAGACAACGGGTGCAGATCCGCCACACGGGCCCAGCGAATCCCCGGCGCCTCCTCACGGGACTGCGGGATAACGGCTAGCACGCGCGCGGGCAGTAGTTCGTCGGCCTCTTGCACGGTCTTGATGCGCCGATCGATGCTCTCCATGAAGATGGCGAGGCCGGCCGCAACGATAAACGCGCAGAACGCGGCGAGAGCCACGAGCTTGACGGAGTGTCCCGACGATGTATTGACCGCCGGATTCGTCTCCCCGACATACTCGAGTACGGAGAGCGGATTCTGGCGCTCCGCGACGTCGAGAGCGGCCTTGGCGGTGTTCAGGCGCGCCGCGATGTTACTTCGATTCTCGGATTTTTCCGTTATGAGGCTTGGAAGGTTTCCAAGCCGGCTGTTGGTCCGTTTCAGCCGGTCGAGTTCGCTCTGTCTCGCGGCAATCGTGGCGGATTCGGATTGAACGAGGGCCTCGTCGGCGGAAATCGCGGCATCGATTGTCTGCGCCGCGTCGCCGTGGCCGGTGATCACAGGCGCCGACCGGTCGCGCTTACTCCGTTCGTCGTTCAGCGCACGTACGAGCTGTTTACTCTCCGCAATACGCGCCTGCAGGTCCGGATAGTTGTCGTTGTACCTGCGACGCAGCTGGCGTATCTCCACATCCAGGTCCTCGATCTGCTTGGTTATCCGGTTCTCGCGATCCGTCGGCGGAGCAGGGTGTTCCTGGTACGCGGGCAGTGCGGGCGGCGCGAACTTGAGCGCGGACAGCCGCGCTCTGTTCTGCGCTAGTCGCGCTCTCCCCTCGGCCTGGCTAGTCTGTGCGACTTCGATCGCGCTCGACACGGCTTTTACCTGATTGAGAAAGTCGCCTGGAATGATCTGCTTGTCGAGACAGTACTTGTCGTACTGTCTTTGAAGATTGAGAAGGTCGGACTCCGAGGCGCGAAGCTGCTGATCGAGGATATGTACGGTGCGCAGAGCCTCGGCCGAGTTATGGCTCCTGTTCTGCGCGATGAGATTATCCGCGAGGGCATTGGCCATAATACGGGTCTTGGCAGGATCCGTGCCAAGATACCGGAGCTCGTACATTCGCGACCCGTTGCCCTCGAATTCGATGTTTAGCGCCAGGCGCTGAAGCGGAGCGCTGATATTCGCGGATCGTGCTGCCGGCTCCATGACCTCTTTACTATGCGCGAGCGCACCGTAGATCTTTGCGGCGGACAGTGCATCCGGCTCGGCCGCCTCCGTAAATTTGTGAATAGCGTCGGTAAGGGGTGAGCCGATGGGACTTATTAGGCGAACCGTTCCCTTCCATTGAGATGGTATTAGACGGGTGACGCCAAAGACCAGCGCGGAGGTCAGTACGATACTGAATATAATGATCCACTTGCGCTTCTCGATAATTCCGAACGCACGCCTAAAATCCATCCATATCTCCCGACCTGCGCCTATGCAACGGCATCGACCTAGTAGCTGCGTTATAAGAGTACCGCGCCGCCCTCATTCGTGCACTACGAATCCGGAGGCCGGCTCCCGCCATCGATGGACCCATATCCATCTCGGTGCGCTTCGAGGCATGCAGGCGCCGTGCCACTCCGAACAGCGGAAACGGCAACAGGTTCGTTCTCGCCTTGAGTATCGGGCTACCAGGTATGCAAGTTTAGCTAAAAATCCCCCGGTCGTGGAAAAATCAGTTCAGACCGCAGTGCACAAACGGCCCGGTTCTTGCAATTATCCGACGTATTGCCCTATCCTCACCTGAGTGTTGATAGAACGGGAACGACCGGGTCCGACCCGCCTTCAAGTTATTTGGCGGTTCGCAGACTCGGCTCGATACAGGAGTTTCCTGCTGATGGTATTGGCAGAGTGGATCTTTGGAATCGCGTGGGCGTTGATCCTATATACCTATATCGGGTTTCCGCTCGCGCTTGCCCTGCTTGCCCGGTTATTCGGAGCGAATAACGCCGAGCCGAGCCTCCGCGTTCGGGGATCAGGCATGCCGGAGATTCCTAGGGTCGAGCTCGACCAGTCGCTCTCTCCGCCTCGGGTGGCCATGGTCGTATCCTCCCACAACGAAGGTCCGAACCTCTCCGCCAAGCTTGCGAATACCTGGGCGATCGAATATCCTGCCGATCGATTCGAGCTCTGGATCGGTTCGGACGGATCGACCGACAACACGACGGAGATCCTTCATGCATCTTCGGATCCGCGGCTCCGGTATCGTGAGTTCACCATACGCCGCGGCAAGATCTCGGTCCTGAACGACCTGCTATCAGAAATTGACGCCGATGTCATCGTCATGTCCGACGCCAACACGGCGTACGCGCCGGATGCCGTGTGCAGGCTTATAGCTCACTTTGACGATCCACGAGTCGGCTGCGTTAGCGGTGAGCTCTCCTTAACACAGGACGGTGGCGTTTCCGGAGAAGGCTTGTACTGGAGATACGAGAGCTGGATCAAAGTAAACGAAAGTCGGCTCGGATTCTTGATCGGCTGCAACGGGGGCATCTTCGCGTTGCGCCGCTCCTGTTTTGAACCCCTTCCGCCGTCGACAATTGTCGAGGATTTTGTTCTTACGATGCGAGTGCTGGAGCACGGTCATCGCGTTGTATTCGCGCCGGACGCTCGCGCGTCCGAGCCGGCATGCGACAGCGCGCGGAGCGAAATGATGCGCAAGGTGCGGATCGGAGCCGGCGGATTCCAGGCAATCGGACTCACGTGGCGCCTGTTGCTGCCGCGGTTCGGACTTGCCGCGTTCGCTTTCTGGGGACACAAGGTCCTGCGGTGGTTCGTTCCAATTTTCCTGCTGGCGGCCACGGCGGCGAATGTTGCGTTGTCGCACATTGCGCTCTTCGGCGGAGCCCTCTTGGTTCAGGCAGTTGGCGGGGTCGTGGCGATCGCGGCCTACTACACGCCGTCACAGCGGTTTCTGCCACGTTGGACCCGCCCGATCAGCTATTTCTATCTGATGAACTACGCCCTATTCTGGGGCTTCTTGAGATTCCTATGTCGCACTCAGCGCGTCACCTGGGAACGCCGGCCACACTCGGCAGTCCCGGCGACGCGAACCGCCGCAGCCTCGACATCGCTTGCGGACTAACCTGTTCGGGAGCCGGAGCGGTCACAGGAACCGAAAACGCCTGACCGTGCGAGCCCGCGCATTCGGCGGAATATAATGCCGCCTACGGGTCGTCGCGCTATAAATACGACCGTGCCCGCTTCTCATGGGTAAGACCGGTCTACGGGAATGGAGTGGTCTTGGGAGTATTCCGAAAAATCCGCGGACTATTCGCCAGACTTGGCGGACAGCAACTGCTTCCGCCGGGAATGCAGGTCGGAACGGGCGTCCATATAGGTGATAGCAGCCGATTCGACTGGAGTCACGGTCGCCACATTACGATCGACGACGGAGCGACCATTGCGCCCGGAGTCCGCATTCTATGCCACGATGCCTCTTCGTTCCGACGAATCGGAGCGACCTGGGTGGCGCCGGTAAGGATTCGAGCCCGCGCATTTATCGGGTCGGAGGCCATACTGATGCCGGGCGTCACGATCGGCGCCGACGCCATTGTTGCGGCCGGCGCTGTAGTGACACAGGACGTACCCGAGGGAACCATCGTGGCAGGAATTCCGGCCAGGCAGATCGGAGTGGTCACGACGCTTGATGCCAAACGGTCGGAACAGCTTCAAACGCTGCCCCGTTTTGAATCCGCGGCTTATGGAGGCGAACGCCTGTCGGCTGACCAGGACCGGGCGCTCCGGGAGGCGATCGCGATGAGCGGAAGCTACTTTCTCATCTAATCATAATGGAGCTCCTCCTCCATCAGGCGGCGTCGCATGTTTTTGAGGGCGTGGCGCAGTGTGGAGCGTGCCGTCGCAAGGCGAACATCTAGCCGTGCAGCGATCTCCTCAAACGTGAGGCCCTCGTAATATCTCCAGATAAGAACCTGCTGCTGTCGAAGCGAAAGCTTGGAGATGGCACATGGAAGTCCCGCCTGAACCCTCCTCAGCATTATTGCGTCGTCCCAATGACCGCTTTCATCCGCCGACCGGGAGTTGACAAGGGAGATAGAATCTATTTCCAGGGTGATCTCCCGCCTGTGCCGCCGCCACTGTCGACGTACGAAGCTGTAGACAGAGTATGCCAGCTGGTGCACGAGGTAGGGCCGCAGCGGGATTCCACGGTCCGGATCATAGGCTTCGAGGACAGCACGGAACCGGCAATAGATCTCGCCGACTAGATCCTCCCGCAGTTCGGGCTCGTCGCCATACTGCCGAATCAGCCGCTGAACCAGTGGCTGAAACTCCAGGAACAGCCCATATGAGTCGAGACGGTCGGATGGCTGTCGGCGCGCGTTCGGTGAGTAGTACCGGGCGAGACTGCTCGTTCGACGCGGTGCGTCGGCGTGGTATGCCTCTTCGTGCGGAGAGGGTTGCGGCGGAGCCTGGAAATACGTGGCGGGTCGTGATGGAGCACTTTGCATGAGCGTCGTGACGCAGGCATGTACTTCGTACGGGAGCCGAAAAGAGCAGTTTGCGACGGAAAACGTGCCCCTCTAGTGGCACCGTACGCAATGTGACCATAAGCTTGACGACTTGGCAGTCACACGTATCGCTCCATGTTGTCCGACATTATTGCTTCAACGAGTCGAAACTAACAAGGATCACTTGGCCGCTTTATGTACGCTCAATGAGGGTCTTTCGACCCTAATTGCGTAGCATCGCGCTGACCCTTGGATTCCCGCCGGGTCGGTTCGCCCGACGTTGCCGCCCTCTGTTTGCAGCGCCGGCCCTCGTTCGCCTCGACTCGGGGGAGGTTCAGGCGGCAGGAAACGCTACGGTTGAAGCAGAAGTATCCTTCCGAGGCTGCGGGCGACGTTATGATGCAGTCTGACCGGCCTGTGGGGAACGAGCATACAGGCGGCGCCTCCGGGTCGGTCAACGCCACAATGCAGGAGGGACTTAGACGCTATGCCGACAACCGAGGGACGCGCAGTCCTGTTAAATGAAGCCGGAACGGCGGCTCAACTAGAGACTATTCTGATCGACTCGCCCGGTCCAGGCGAGGTCATGGTTCGCGTGGTCGCAAGCGGCGTTTGCCATACGGACCTCACGATCAAGAATCTGCAGGGAAACGGGATGCCGTTTCCCATCGTGCTCGGGCATGAGGGCGCCGGCTACGTGGAGCAGGTAGGTGAGGGAGTCACCCATCTCGCACCAGGCGACCCCGTGGTTATTGCATACCGGGCGCCCTGCGAACAGTGCCCGGCCTGCAGGCGCGGTGATCCCCGCCATTGCTATGCCGCCCTTCGTCCCAAGCCCAGGGTCAAGCGAGCCAGGGATGGCGCTCAGTGTTCACAGGTGCTGCGCTGCGGCACTTTTGCAACTCACACAGTCGTGCACGGCAAGGCGGCAATCAAGATGCCCTCAAACATGCCCCTGGAAAAGGCCTGCCTCATCGCGTGTGGAGTGGTGACCGGTGTAGGCGCCACGTCGAACACAACGCACGTCTTTCCGGGAGCCAGCGTCGCCGTTGTCGGCTGCGGAGGCGTCGGCCTCAGCGTGATTCAGGGAGCAAAGCTCGCGCATGCGAGGCAGATCATCGCAGTCGACGTGAACTCCGTCAAGCTCCAGTGGGCCATGGACTTCGGCGCAACGGACATCGTCGATGCTCGTGAAGGCGACCCTGTCTCAACGGTTCGGGGACTGGTCAAGGACGATTGGCCCGGCTATGAGGGCGGAGTTGATTTCGCATACGAAGCGACCGGACGAATGGCGTGTATCGATCAGTGCGTCCGGATGGTCAACTACAATGGCACGGCGTGCACGATCGGGTTCCCAGCCTCCACCGACGAAGTAACGCTCAACGTCGGCAACATGGACACCGGTGTGTATTGGAACAAGGTGAACCTGACGGTCTGCCATGCCGGAGATACGCTTCCCTCCACGGACTTTCCCGTCATCGCACACCACTACCTTTCCGGTAACCTCAAGCTCGACCAGATGGTGACGCGAGAGATCACTCTCAACGACGTAGAGGACGCCTTCCATGAGATGGAGACGGGCAACGTGATTCGTTCCGTCATTCGCATGTAGGTACCACAAGCCAGGTCGCGGCCCTCCTCACGTCCCCGAACATGAAGCAGCAAGCGGAGCAGCCCGCAACTTACAGGTGGCGCAGCAGAGCGGGATGATGCGAGTTACCCTACCGACGAAGGATGTATGGCGTCCGCGTAATTAGCTGTTACGGGCGGAGCACAGCGGCATGATGCGAGTCGTTGATGGCGAGTGTCGGCGGAGACGCGAGGCGGCGTGGCGACGCGAGGCGGCGGGGCGACGCGTACTGCCGCGTACGGGAGTGTGGGTGTGGGAAAATCCTTATTCTGCCAGCCGCGGCGCCGGGCAGCCTCTCATGTGCGCCTGGGTCGGTTCGCTGGCAATCCTGATGCTTACGGGCTGCCAGAGTCCGAACGGGCGCCATAGCGGCTTTGAGCCCACCAAGACGCCTATTGCAGCCGCGTCACCACGCATTGTGAGCTACGACACTCCGAACCTGCCGATGACGGAGCGCCTCAAGCTGATCGCGCAGACCACGGACCCGAGTCAGTTGATGTTCCTGAACCGGCAGAGGTCGGACAATCTGAGGGCTCAGCTAGAGGGGCAGACCTGAGTAACGATGGCAATCAGGATGTTTACGAGGAGGTGGGAGGAGGACTCTCCGGAGACACGGCGTTTACCGTGCTGTACGAGAATCCCGGCCACTCTACTCACTGGCTGAATCTGAAGTTGGAGGGCGTGCACTGTTTCCGAGCAAAATCGAGTCCGTCAGCTTCGATCTGGCGGACGTCTGTCACGCCGTCCTGCCGGCACACCGCCTCGTGATTCAGATACTGTCGTCATGGTTTCCGCTCGTTGACCGGAACCCCCAAAAGTTCGAAGACATCTACACGGCCCGGCCGGGAGATTTCCAGAAGACTGCGATTCGCGTTCTCCAAAGCCCGGAACATCCTTCGCGGCTGCGCGTCGGCGTCCTTTAGGCAGGATTTCGTCTGCTCGTCAGCCCGCATTACGCAAAATGCGTCGTTGAGCTGACGTCTCCGCCGACCGATATCCGACTCTCGATCACCATAATCCTACAGAAAATGATGTAGTTACAGAAGAAGGTCTCAGCCACTTGATAAATTCATGTTAAGATTATCTATTGACAATCGTCCTCTTAAGTCCTATACTGGCGTTGTTCGAGGTTGTTGTACTACACCGCGGTTAGTGCGCAACCCTTTGGGGTTGTTCGCTATCCAGGTTTCTCTCCATCCACCGCGCGGATTGGGAGGCTGTAGCAACGCTCAGAATGGGTTAGTGGCGAATCCAGCCGACGGTTCGCCTGGGCGAGGCAGCCCGTTTCCGTGCGATGTTCCCGGCCCAGGGGTAAAACCCCGGAAAGGAGTTGCTTGTATGAAAGCAACCAACCGAACTCGCTCAGGATTTACTTTGATCGAACTGCTTGTCGTGATCGCCATTATTGCTATATTGGCGGCGATCCTCTTCCCCGTTTTCGCGCAAGCTCGCGAAAGCGCTCGCTCCATTTCCTGCCTCAGTAACATGAAACAGATGGGCCTCGCGCTTCGAATGTACGGACAGGACTACGATGAAACCTATCCTAACATTCGTCTCTACATCAACCCGAATGTAGGCTGCTGCAACGAGGATCTGACCTGGAAGAACGTTATCATGCCGTACGTAAAGAACAAAGGTGTCTTTGCGTGCCCGTCAAACAAGTCCGTCACCTTTACACCGGGCAACAAGACCACCTTGAATCAAAACGGTCAGGGCGAAGGCTGGCTGTATGAGCAGGATGGCATTATGCCGGTCTCCTACGCCATGAACAGCACAGTCACTACCTGGCTGCCCGCCAACTACGCTACAGACTGGGCCGGTAGCTCGTCATGGGTCGACTACAAACCCATGCGCGACGCCACCCTCGTCCGCCCCGCGGATACGATTGCGGTCGGCGAGGTCGTCTGGGATGACTCAGACATCCACGCAGGATGGGTCGGTGTAGATGGCAGTGGCAGTGGATGCGATGGCGGCGACAACGATCCCAAGCAGACGAACCCCGGTCTTATGGGCCACCGCGGCACCTACCCACACGGCCCGGGCAAGCAGGCGAACTTCATCTTCTGGGACGGCCATGCGAAGAACCGGCACTGGGCTCAGACCTTGATGCCGCTTACTCAGAACCAGTGGGAGATCAGCCCGGATCCCAACCCGGCGAACCAGGTACTGCACTACGCGTGGGGCGATCAGCGCACGATGGTAGACGTCTGCTTCGATCTCAAGTAGCCTCTCTCAGTAGGCGACTAGTACCCTCCAGTTCACGACAAGTCGGCGGCCACGAAGTGGAGGGTACGAGCAGGATATCGCAATCATCGGGAATGGCGCACGCGCGGGTCACCTACCCTACCACATGGTGCTACGCCTCCTGGCAGCGCAGCGAGGCTACAGGACAATCTAATCGCCCGTCCCCAATCGTCCGGTCATAGAGAATGAAGATCGACGGTTTATGGCCAGCACTGCGCGGAGCTCTGATTGCGGAACCTGTGTGCTCCCACGCATAAGTTCAGCAACTGTGAAGGAGTCCACACCCATGAAACAGCAAGTCCCCTTTTCCGCCATTATTGCCGTAGCCGTACTGCTGATTGGCGGCATCGGCTTCTTCGTTTGGAAGAGCTTTCTCGCTCCTCGTCCAGTTGAGAAGCCGTTCGCCCCGAAAATTGAGCGCCCTGCCACCGCCCCGACGACGCGCGAAGAGGGCCTGAAGATGATGCAGTCAGGCGGCAAGAAGCCGCAGTAATGGTTCGACAAGTACTGGCGCCCAGGTGCCAAACGTCCTTTAAATGAACTCCGCAACAACACCGCACCGCAATCGAACGCACACGAACACCGCAATAGGTCTGCTGGTGGCGGCGGTTATCGTCTGGTCCGTCCAGCTCTGTCGCCTCCGGCCGGGCCGTATCCAGCAGCATCTCGACGCAGGCCGCCAATACACGCAGCTCGGCCAGGCGCGCCAGGCCGAGCGGGAGTGGATGGCGGCTCTGCAGCTTGACCCTAAGAACCCCGTAGTCCTGGAATCGCTGGCCGAGCTCTATTATACCACCGAGAACTGGGCGGCGGCGGCGCCGCTCTACCTCAAGCTCACCGAGCTGAAACCCGACCGGCCGCATACCTTTACGCAGCTGGCAGTATGCCTATTACGCAGCGGCGATGAAAAGGGCGGGTTCAACGCCGCACAAGAGGAACTCAAGCACGATCCAAATGAAGATACGGCGGTGTTGATCAGCGCCATTCTACTTTCGAAGATGGGCGATCTGCCGCAGGAAGAGAAGTATCTTGAGCGTCTGCTCCAGCGTACGCCTGACGATCTGTTCGTACTGACGTTGGCTGCCGAGAACCGTACATTTTCCCACGACTATGCGACTGCCCGGCCTGTTTTGGACCGAATGCTTCGGATAGACCCACAGAGCGCGGAAGCGTATCTCCTGAGAGGCATCTGTGACTTCGACGAGAACCCGTTCGCGGAGGGTCAGGCCCGCGCGGAAGACGGATTTGTTCACGCTCTGAAGCTCAACCCGCTCTTGCCGCTCGCCAGGCTCTATCTCGGTAAGCTGTACAAGCGACAGGGCAAAGCTGCTCAAGCTCTGTTCCAGCTTGAAGAGGCACACCGCCTGTCGCCGGCTCGGACCGATGTTCTGTTCGATCTCGCCGGAGCTTATGAACGGGCCGGGCAGCCGCGGAAGGCGATGGAGGCGCGGCGCCGGTTCGAAGCGCTCCGCCAGGCTACCGATCTGCAGGCGAGCCTGGAGAAGAAATGCGCTGTCTACCCGGACAAATTCGATCCACACCTTCAACTGGGCATGCTCTTTCTGGACAAACAAGACGCCTATCGCGCGGGTATCTTCCTCAGAATGGCCGCGGCGCTGCGGCCAGGGGAATCACATGTGCAGGAGGGCATGCGCAGGCTAGAAGCGCTCCAGGCTCAGATTACTCCAAAGGAACCGACGGCAGTGCGGGCAGCTGTCCAGTCGGGTCGCCTGCGATAGCAAGGGACTCTGTACTGCGTATGGTTGGTCACAGGATTGGGACGCTAGTTCTTCTCTTCCTGGCGTTCTGCTCCATACTCGGCTGCCCGTATCGCCCGCGCATACCCGCAATGGTAGATTCGTCCTCTCGTCCCGCCGCTGGCGCGCTCTCCGCCGGACCAAGCCTGTTCGTGGACGTCGCTCAACGCGCCGGAGTGCATTTTGAGGAAACGACCGGCGGTACCGGCAAGTTCTACTTTATCGAAAGCACACCCGGAGGATGCGCGTTCTTCGATTACGACGGTGACGGGTACCTGGACATTCTGCTTATCCAGTCAGGGTCCTCCGAGCCGCCGAAGACGGTTACGGGCCGGCCTCACTGTGCTCTCTATCATAACAATCGTGACGGAACCTTCACTGACGTGACCGCCGGCTCTGGGCTGGACGTCGACATCGGTTACGGGCACGGCGTCGCCGTGGGTGACTATGACAACGACGGCTATGATGACCTGTTTATTACCGCCTTCGGCGGTAATCGCCTGTTCCACAACGAACGGGGTACTGGAAAGTTCAGGGACGTTACGCATCGCATGGGCCTGGACAGGGTACACAGCACGGGATATGCAACCAGCGCCGCGTTTGGGGATTATGATAACGACGGGCGGCTCGACCTTTACGTCTGCTACTACTGCCCGTGGCACTGGGAAACTAACAAACCCTGTCATAACCCGCAAGGTTATGTCGACTACTGCTCGCCCGAGATCTACGATCCCGACGTGCATGTTCTCTATCACAATGACGGAAGCCGGTTTCGAGACGTGAGTGCCGAAGCCGGCATTACAAAGGCGCAGGGCCGAGGTCTCGCGGTCGCGTTTGTGGATTACGACGGCGATGGCAAGCAGGACATCTTCGTAGCGAATGACCTGACGCCAAGCATGCTCTGGCACAATAATGGCAACGGCACCTTCACCGACATGGCCGGCCCGGCAGGTTGCGCCTACAGCGAAGGCGGCGTAAAGATGGCCGGAATGGGCGTTGGCATCGCCGATTACGATCACTCGGGCCGCGACAGCCTGTTCGTCAGCAACTTTTCCAATCTCCCGAATTCGCTATTCAAGAATATAGGAAGCGGAATGCTCCAAGACGTCTCGATGCCATCGGGAGTGGCTTTGCCGCACATGAAGTTTCTAACGTTTGGGTGTGAGTTCTTGGACTACGATGCGGACGGATGGGCCGACATACTCACCGCTAACGGTCACGTTCAAATGTATGTCGACGCCCTAGGGGGCGGCACGACATTCAAAGAGCGGAAGCAGCTCTTCCATAACGAGGGCAACGACGCGTTTCGTGAGATCGTGGGCCCGGAAGCTCAGGGCGACTTAGCCGTTCCAACCGTTTCTAGGGGAATGGCCGTCGGCGATTTCGACAACGATGGAAGACTCGATGTGCTTGTGAACAACCAGAACGGCCCGGCACAGCTGCTGCACAATGAGGATCGCAGCGCGCATCACTGGGTCCGGTTCAAGACGATCGGTACGAAGAGTAATCGAGACGGTCTTCACGCGAGGATTCGGATTGTTAGCCAGGGAGTCTCCCAGAGCGCAAGTGTGCGGGCGGGATCGAGCTATCTGTCACACAGCGACGCGCGCGTCTATTTCGGCCTGGGCGATTCGAAGCGGATCGAAAGAGCCGAGATCCGCTGGCCGAGCGGCACGATGGACAGGATGAAGGATCTCGGAGTGGACCAGGACTACACAGTGGCGGAAGGCGCCGGCATCACGCGAACCTCACGATCGAATTCACACTAACGAGCGCGTACCGTCTACTGCTTATGCACTCTTATCCGATGGTCCGCCATGGCGGTGGGGATCGAGGTGTCCGTAAAGACCCTGTGCCGAGGCATGTGGCACTCGATGCATCCGGAGCGCGGATTTACGGGACATACCCGACCGCGAACCGCGGGAGTCTCTTTCGCACTGCCGCTGCTCGCCGGGACAGTTGGGTTACTGTGGCTTGATGAGTGGCAGCTGATACAGATTGCCACATAGTAGTGAGGATCCGTGCGCGCGTTGCGGTGTGGATCGTGGCAAGTGATGCACGTCAGCTGGGCGCCGCTCGCCTGAAAGCAGCGGCTTGACGCCAGCCCGTAGACAGGAAATCGATCTGTCTTCTGGTCAAACACGGGCTTAGCAAGGACGTCCTCGACGGTACGATGGCAGCGCCCGCACAGCATATTGATCCGCTCGCCATTGGCGCCGTTTAGCTTCTCCATGGACGAATCGAGCTTCCCGACCGATAGGGAGGCGACATGAGCGGCGCCAGGACCATGACAGGCCTCGCAGCCGACACCCATAAACTTGGGATCCGTTCGCAGCGAATCGGCAGGAATCGTAACCGCGTGGCACTGGATGCAGATCCGCTCATTACCGTCGTCGTGACCGATATGGTTGGGGTCCTTCTCCTGGCCCTCCTGGCCGGGTGTCACGAGCCACCGGCCCAAGCGCGGGAAGTAGCTGCGCCGCATCTCGATGAGGGTCGTCTTGTTCTCGATCGAAATGTATGTCATTCCGGTTTTCCCGGAGCCGAGAGCATAGTCCAGGATCTCCTGTTCGCCGGTCGACGGCACGCGCACAACGTAACCATCGCCGGCCGCTTCCAGGACGCAGCCGGTGCCTGGCAAAGGGCCGGCGGGCGGAGCCTTTGGCCCGAGGGCAGAACGCGTCATCGGGTGCAGCGTCAGTGCATGGTTCGTTTGGCCAAATCCACTGCTCTCTTCGGCGTGGCACCCAGCACAGGCTTGCGACCCGGCATAATCGCTTCGCGCAGTCAGCGGCGCCGGAGGGGCAGCCCGTGGCTTACGCGAAGTGACGCAGCCGGCCAACACATATAGCAGAACTGTCAGCAGGAACGGGTACAGAAACAACGATCGTTGGGTCGCGCGTGAAGTCATCCTGCACGCATTATATTTTGTCGGCGAGATATTGTCAAACTTGAGGCGTCGGCCCAACTGGCGTCGAGGTACACACTTGTCAACGAGCGATCATTCACTACAGTCGCAAGCACGCAGCAGATCGAGAGTCGCCGTCGTCGTCCTATTGGGACTGGCGATCCTGGGTGGAGCTGCGTCCTACTTCGCGAAGAGAAAATCGCCGGCTGCGGAGTCGGCCGGAAAGTCCGCGGCCCGGATGCACTATGAAACCGGCGTCAAACTGGCGCGCTCGGACGACCTTACCGGTGCGAGCAACGAATGGCAGACGGCAATCGGATTAGACTCCGAATACGCCCGGGCGCACCTTGCCCTGGTCAAGCTGGCCGAACAGAAAGGAGACTTCGGCGGCGCTGTTAAGCAGCTGGACGCGCTGCGCCGAGCAGATCCGCAGGCCGTACACATCACGTGCCGGCAGGCGGGTCTATATCTCCGTGCCGGCCGCTTCGAGAAAGCGGCCGCGATGGCGCGGGAATCTGTAGATTCCGAGCCGGACTGCCCACAAGCGCACACGATGCTGGGAGCGATCCTGGCGAAGAGCGGAGACTGGGCCCATGCGGTTCCGGAACTGGAAACAGCACACCGGATAGACTTGGAATCGGCGCCCGTCACCATGGCGCTCGCGGTGGCCCTGGGGCATGCGGGCAAGGCGGATGAAGCGATCACCCTGCTCGAGACAATGCCGGAATCCGAGCGCGGCTCACCGCATGCCCAGTATCGCCTGGGCTGGCTTCTCGCGGAGTATGGTCGAAACGGGCACAAGGACGAAAAAAGTGCATTGGAGGCGCTTTATCGAGCGCGCGCAACCGATCCCGCGAACGCGGAGAGCAATGCCGAGGCCGGCAAGATCCTGTTGAGGCAGGGCGACACGAAACGCGCGCGCGCTCACTTCGAAAACGCTCTGCATTCGGAGGCGACCAACGCTGTTGCCGCGCGAGGCATGGCCAGTATCTTCGCAAGCCAACACCTACCGGAAGCAACGAGGGCCCGACAGATCGCCGAGACGCTGGAGAAGCGCGAGACGACACTGCGCGACGCGCGCCGAAAATACCTCATGGAGCCAGCGGACACCGCAAATGCGTTGAGGCTGGCGGAACTGGAAGCCCGCACTGGAAACCGACTGGATGCCCTGGATCTCATCACCGGCGTCCTCAAGGCTGATCCCAACAACGGTACCGCGCTGGCGCTTCTGCATCGCCTTACCACATCGCTTGAGAAGCAGTAGCCCCGGCCATACCACGAGATTATCGCAACACAATCTCCGGCAGCCTTCGTAAGTGAGAGTCCGTAGGGTATACCTGGCGGTATTAGTGGTCAATGGCAATGTTCTGATATAAGCTTGATCCGAGTTGCTCGTGAACTGGCACTGTTTGCCCTTCAGTTGTGCACCGTTTCTAATGCTCCTTCTGACTTCCTTGCAATCATCTTAGATGAAGAAGTAAGCGACTGTCTTCGTCAGATCTGCCATCGCCACTGTGCGATGCACGCCGTTTCCTTGTCTGGGAAGTTATGAATGGAGCCAAGTAAATGGCGACATTTATCTATGTGGGCGGGCTGCCCTACTCCACAACCGAGGAAGATGTCCGTGGCGCCGGTTACCAGCGCTCCGAAATGGATTTTGTCTGGACGAACAGGCCGAGGTAGTCGCGTCCGCCTGCCTTGCTGTTGGTGCCGCTCATATTGAAGCCGCCGAACGGTTGCACGTCCACCATCGCTCCCGTGCACTTCCGGTTCAGGTACAGGTTGCCGACGTGGAACTCGTTACGTGCAAGCTCCAGATGTGCCCGGCTGTTGGAATAGACCGCACCGGTAAGCCCGAACTCGGTGCCGTTCGCGATGTGCAAGGCTTCCTCGAAGGAGGCTGCGCGGAGCACGGCGAGAACAGGACCGAAGATCTCTTCCTGAGCAATTCTGGCGGTCGGCGCTACATCGGCGATCACGGCGGGATGGACGAAGTATCCGCCGTCGTTCGTCTCCTCGGTATCGTTGCCGCCAAGAAGGACCTGGCCCTCGCTGCGCCCCGTCGCGATGTATCCCGTGATCCGCTGGTATGCCGCGTCGTCAATCACGGCGCCGAGGTAGTTGCTGAAATTCGATGGGTCGCCGACTGCAAGCTTGGACGCGCGTTCGACCACCTTCGCGAGAAGCGAGTCGTACACGGAATCCAGAGCTATCAACCGGGAGCAGGCCGAACACTTCTGTCCCTGATAACCAAACGCCGAAACAATCACTTCTGCCGCGGCAATGTCCAGATTGACGTCGGCGTCGACGACGATTGCGTTCTTGCCGCCCATCTCGAAAATACCGCGCTTGATCCACTTCTGTCCTGGCTGGGTGATTGCGATCCTCTGATTGATGTGGAGACCCACCTCCTTGCTGCCAGTAAATGAAACGAACCTGATTCCGGGATGGCCGGTCAGCGCCTCGCCGACCACTTCACCGGGACCGAAGAGCAGGTTCACGACGCCGGGAGGCAGGCTCGCGGATTCCAGCAACTCCATGAGTTTTGCGGCGATCACAGGTGTTTGTTCGGCGGGCTTAATCACGACCGTGTTACCCGCGACGATCGCCGCGGCCGTCATACCGCAAAGGATCGCGAGCGGGAAGTTCCACGGGCTGATGATCGCGCCGACTCCTAGCGGCCGGCGAAAGACCTCGTTCTCCTCTCCGGGCCAGGGCGTGGTCGGGGCGGGCCGGAACAGCTCCTCGGCCTCTCGCGCGTAAAACTCGAGAAAGTCGATCGCCTCCGCAACATCGGCGTAGGCCTCAAACCAGTTCTTGCTCGCCTCCAGCACCATCCAGGAGGCGAACTCGTAGGCGCGGCGCCGCAGGATGGCGGCTGCCTTCACAAGGTAGCGAGCCCGCGTCTCAACAGGGACGCGCGACCAGGGGCCGAAGGCCTCCGTGGCGGCCTCGACTGCCCGCTCCGCCATCGCCTCCGGCGCGTCACATACCGTTCCGATGATCTGCGAGAGGCGAGCGGGATTGCGGCTGACGTTCCACTCGTGTGTCTCGATTCGCTGCCCGGAGATTACGAGCGGATAGGTACGGCCCAGGTCGCCCGTAACGCGTGTGAGCGCGTCCTGCATGCGGCGTCGCGGACCCTCTTCGGCGAAATTGGCGACGGCCTCATTTTGAAACGGCGTGAACATGCTATGCAGACCTCTCAACTATCTTCTACTTATCTCGTACCGCTTCCCAACCTCTATCCGGCGGAGAGATGCGGTCCCTTCGGGAAGTTCGATGATGGTGCGCGCGCGCCACACGGGCCAGCAGACTCGCCACGGCTTAACGCGATGTCGAACCTGCACGAGAAGGCCGGACGCATCGAGAAAGAGCACGTCGATCGCAAACCGCATTCCCATCGTATGGATACTGTTGCACGGCTCCAGCCACAGTCCGCCGTCAGAGGCAAGCTCGAGCCGGCCTAAGAGCCCGACGGTCTGTTTCCAGAGCGTGTGCGCCCGCTCCAGCCGCGCCACGACAATGCGCCCCGTATGGGCCTCGCATAACTGATAGGCTGCTTCGCGCACCACGATTGTTCTCGCAATTTATATACCAAATCACCGCTCGCTGGCTCGCCGCACCGAGTTAAAGCGCATGGAATGGCGAGGGCCGGCTTCCCTTCGCCGGAATCTGGATGAAGTGGTCGACCGCTTCAGGAGATCTCTCTGCCTGCGGTATCAGCTTGCGCGCGGGCATGTGGCACGCAATGCAGCCATCGCGCGGACGTACAGGACACGCTTTTCCGTGGATTCCGGTCGATACACCGGAACCCGAAGGTTGCGTGGAGGCATGGCAGCTCAGGCACGCCTTTTCGTAGGAGCGCATATCCAGCGATGCGTTCATATGCGGATTGTGGCAGGTCAGGCAGCTTAGCCTGTCCTTGCTCTCCTTAAAGCAGCGGCTCTTCATGATTCCGTAGGCTTGAAATCGCTGTGTCTCCGTGGCCAACCGGGGGCTTCTATCCATAACGTTCTGCCCGGTACGATGGCAGCGCCCACAGAGCGTGTTCAGCTTTTCGGCCCCGTATGCGCCGAGTCGATCGATCGCGAGGTGCGCCAGGTCGTTACGTTTGACGGCGGCTATGTGGTCGCCCGCCGGTCCGTGACAGGCCTCGCATCCGACCCCTAGAAACCGCGGATCCGGCGTCATACCCGTGGCCGGCAGCGTGGTGGTATGGCAGCTCATGCAGAGTCGTCCCCCATCCGACGGGTAGTCCAGGCCCATCTCATCCGAACTCAAGTCCCTGTGTCCGGGAGTAGAGTACCACTGACGGGCGTGAGTAAAATAGGAGGCGCGCATTTCGAACAGCGCATTCTTGTTTGTGATGGTGACAAACGTGATCCCGGTCTTGCCCGAACCGAGACCGTACTGCAGCTTCTCTGCGCCCAGCTTTGAAAAGCCGACGGAGACCACGATATCGCGGCCTTCTCGACGCAGACGGCATCTGGAGTGAAACAAGACTCCTTGGGGCAGTACGATATTGGCAAGCTCGGCGACGGGTCGCGCCGTCGATGCGTGAAAGCTGCCCTTGTGCGCCTGGAACTCTCTGGAGTGGCAGCCCGCGCACGCGTTATTGCCGACAAACCGATTTTCGAGCATCGGAGCCGGGTCAGGCGCACTAATGGGCGCCGCCGGCGGCGCGGCCGTGGGTGCGGGAGCATTGCAAGCGGCGGCGAGCAGCAGTGCTGTTTCAAGCAGGAGCAGCGCCGGAAGATAAGGCGATCTGGTGTGATTCATGTGGTCATCGCGCGGCGCCGGGGTCGGAGCGCGCCAGAAGGCGAGGCCCTGCACGGGCGAGCGACGGTCCCGGTTCAATTGGTCACACGTTCGTTGCGATGACGGAGAATCCCTGCCGGCGGCAAAGAGATACCGCTCATCGGTTTCGATGGAGCTCCCGTCCGCGAGGAAATGGAACTGGAGCGACTGTTATTCCTCGAGACGGCAGGAGCGCATCGTGGAACGCATCCGAAGTGACATACCGTGTATGGTAGATCTGCCAATCCTCTGGATGCAGCCGGTAGGCGGGGTCGTCCTGCAGGCTTCGCGGCGGCACATTGTACTCTCGCTGAGCATGGAGGCGCAATCTCCGGGGGGCGCCCGGCTTAAAGACGCCGGTCAGATCGATCAGGATGGTTTTGACCTTCCCCTCCGGGAACCCGAGTCCGGGTCTTGCCACGGTCCAGTGCCCGTGCGCGTCCGGTGTCTCGATCGTCAGGCCGCGAGGCTGAGGCAGATGGCTCTGGCCCAGCGCGACGTTGATCGAGCTGTTCGTCGGGAGAATCCAGCCGTTGCAGATCAGCCAAATTGGTCCGGATGTTGGTGCATTGTCGCCGATGTCTATCTCTACCCAGTGGTCTCGCGTGACACCCTGGTAGATGCCTCGTCCGAACGAATCCAAGTATCGGCCGTCGCGCTCTCGAACAACGTCTGTGACATCCGCGCCGTTATCGTCGAGTGCCTGCTTGATGGGCCTGGTCGGCCGCGTCAGATGCACCTCGCGCTTTGGCGGAGGCACGGCAAAACGCTCGTCCACGAAGATCTCGGTGTCGGCCGGATGGTCCACGGCAAGAAGCGAAAGGGTGTCGAAGAAATGAGTCTCCCACAGCTCAGCGGTGATCCTGAGATCGTACATGCCATTCCGGTCCGGCGCAAGCTGATCGCTGCGGATCTTGATCCAGTCTTCCGTCTGTGAGACGCCGGCCGTGTCCTGCGCGTTGATCTTCAGGCCGAGAGGCGACCGCCAGATACAGTCTGTGACAAACTGCATTTCACGACCGTTCCAGGTAAAGAGAAACGGACAGGACGTGTTCGGCCGATGCACCATCTCGAGCGACTGGTCCGTCTTCAGTGTATCCGCGAACTCGGCGCGCACGTCCCCATTTGGCCAGAGCACTCTGACCGCATCCAGAGTGGAATAGCTGCCCAGTCCGATGTGGACGACAGGTGAGGAGATAACCTGTTTCTGGTACAACAGTCCTGCTCGCGCCTCGATCTCGCCGCCGATGCCGAACGGGTTGACAGGCTGGACGCCGCCCGAGGGGGCGCCGCTGCGCCTGCCGAGTTTATGGTCGGTCGCATGCCCGGCAATCTCGGATGGGTTGGTTTGCGGCCGCAGTTCCTGCCACGAGTAGTTCTTAGATCCCTTGCTTACCCATCGCGCCGGCACTCTCCCGTGCGATAAGCCGATCAGTTCGAGTCTCCCATTTCCATCGATATCGGCGACATCGAGCACTGCGCCGCG
This sequence comes from Chthonomonadales bacterium, assembly GCA_038211235.1. Classification (GTDB taxonomy): domain Bacteria; phylum Armatimonadota; class Chthonomonadetes; order Chthonomonadales; family Chthonomonadaceae; genus DATGJU01. The sequence goes on from JBBQVV010000002.1 coordinate 28,070, forward strand.
AATCGGCGCTTCAAGCGGTGAGTATGTGAGCCGGTCACTGCACAACCATACTCGGGCGATCGTAGGCGACGCGGCGATAATGTCCATCCCACCGTTGTTGTCCAGGTCGGCCGCCACCAGGCGACTGTTGCCTGCCGCCAGATCGGCGGCAACATCGGTCCACCGTGCTATCTCGCAGATGTCCCAATCCGTACCCTGGTCCTTGTCGGATATGCGCAGAATCGCGCCATCGCTTTGGAGTGCCAGGATATCCAGCCTGCCGTCACAGTTGACATCGGCGACGGCAAGGGCGACGACGGCGCCGATCGTCCTCGGTAGGGAGCGCTCCCGAAACAGGCCTGCACGTTCGTTTGCAAAGAAATGCAGCTTGCCTCGCGCATCAATCATGGCGGCGTCGGGACTGCCGTCACCGTCCAGGTCGGCCCATGCAAAATCTCGGAGGCCTGAAACGCCTTCGAATGGCCGGATCGCACGCCACGTTCCATCTCCGTTGTTTCGCAGTACCAACGGAGGGCCGGAATCGCTCCCGAGCACAATATCGAGGTCGCCATCGGCCTCGATATCCGCCTCCCACGCTCCGGTGTACGGAGTTGCCAAAACGTCCGGCGCCAGCCCGGTCCGAGCCGTAACGTCCGTAAAGGCGCCGTGTTCCGTCTGTTCGTAGAGCCTCACGCCACCACCGCCGGCACAGACGAGATCGTTCCCTACATCGTAGTTCACGGCCATCACGAGTACGCCGTGACACGAGGGCGGACCGCCCCCACCTGGGAACGGGAGGACCGCGTCGCCGCCAACATGGACGCCATGTTTGTCGGTCGTCAATATCGATCGCGGACTTCTCTCGGTTAGCCATGCGGCGCCCAACCATGTGGCCGGCGCGATAACTTGTGGACCAGGAAGCGACGCTTCTCTAAATGTCAGGGCGCTGTCTGCCGGCGCCGGGGTCGCCGGCATCGGAGGCAGGTTGATGAACTGCTCGACCGGGTCCGGGCCCTCGCTGATCGGCCGTTGCAGGGCGATGAAGCTCTGGTGATAGCCGATATTGTTTTCGAGAATGAAGAGCAGCGACTGAGCATCTATCGCGGCGGTGCGGCTATTGAGCGCGGCGGCCGTGTGCTTGAGCTCCTTGAGCTTGGCACGCGCGGCCTCGTCGAATGTGCGGGATCTCGTGTCCAGTAGAGCAAGCGCCTTGCGCAATGTCGCCCAATCGGCACGCCTGGCAGCGATCCGTGCCAGCTTCACCTGCGCAACCAGGTTGTAAGGCTGGCGGTCCAGTATGGCCTGAATCGCAGCCTGATGCGCCGCATCTCCCTCTGCAGAGGTCTCGCGCTCCAGCGCTTCGGCCAACGCGTAGCGCATCCGGAGATCGCGAGGAGATAAGTCCACTGCCTTCTGATAGTGTTGTATCGCTCCCGCAAGATCTCCGCGCTTCTCCGCGAGCTGCGCCCCCAGCTTTTCGATGATCGCGAGCGGTCGCGAAGCCTTTCTCGCTTCCGCGAGACTTCGCGCGGCATCTTTAAGCTGGTTCTTACTCAGCTGGTATAGCGCCAGGTTGGCCCAGCCGGCCGGCTCATCCGGAGCCAGGTGCGTTACCCTGATCAGGTCGTCGCTCGCGTGGTTGGCGTTAGTTTCCAGCGCAATCACACTTATCGTAAACGCAGAGACAATGGCGGAATAGTCGGCGGGAGATCGCGCTACGGCAGGGCCGCTGGAAACGCCACCTGTAGACCTGCAGCTGCATCCACTGGCTAGCAGGGGCGCGATGACGGCGATGACGAGCAGCCGGACGCAATTTGCCCATGATAAGCATCTCGTATTTTTCATGGCGGACTCTTTCCGCGAACATCACAAACTGATTCGGTTCGTCGGCACACCGTTGACTATAAATGCCCAAGCTTAAAATTACATTAGCCTAGACTTAATATATTTTAAGGTCTAATTGAATTCAAGTGGATATGGGCTGAGGCGGAATTTGGAGGATCGGGCTTTCGGGGACGGTCAAGGGATCCGATGGTAAGCGCCGTCGGTCGGATCGGCCCGAACAAGGATAACCAGACAAGATGGCGAACAGTACCGCGGAAGTGGTTTCCGCAGTGCGCGGAATCCGAAAGTGGTGTCATGAATCTGCGCTCTGCGATCCGCCATCTGGTTCCGCGTCCCCTTCGTATTGAGCTGCTGCGCCTTAAGCGCCTGCCGGCCTGGTTCATCGAAACGCCTACGATTGCTCGCACGCGGGCCACACCGTCCGAAATATCAGGCTTCGGGACGCTGATGGCCTCTCACCGCTCGCCTCTCCAGCGTACGCCCGGCGAAGTTTCTGCCGCGCTACAGCGAAGCAAAGAGCAGAACGTTGCCATCGCGGCGCGAAATCTGGACCGTCTGATAGTACGTCCCTTCGAGATCTTTTCATATCACCGCACAGTTGGCCGGCCATCTCGATTGCGCGGATTTCGCTCAGGACTGGAGCTTCATGACGGCAAACTGTCTCGTGGAGTTGGAGGAGGCTGCTGTCAGGTTTCCAATATGCTCTATCTGCTTGCGCTGCGGAGCGGAATGAAGATTACGGAGCGATTTCGACATGGCGCGGATCTGTTTCCAGACCATGGCCGGACGGTTCCGTTCGGCTGCGGCGCCACCATATTCTATAACTACGCGGACCTTCGGTTCGAGAACCCGCTACCACAACCGATCGTGCTCCGCCTTCGACTGGAGGACCAGCATCTCGTCGGGGAGTTCTGGACGGATGCCAATCCCGGTTGGACGGCGGAGATCTATGAGGCCGGCCATAACAGAAGCCGCGATCGGGGCGTATGGATTCGGGAGAACTGGATAAGAAGACGATTCGTGCGGTCCGATGGAAGTGTACTGTTGGACCAGGAGGTCGCGCACAATCGAGCGCGAATTCTGTATGCGATGCCGGACGATCAGATCGAGTCCTCGATGGATCCAGCAGCCGAACAGGAGGAGGCCGAATCATGCTCCGCGCCGCTGTGAAGGGCGCGGTTCTCTTTGGTTTCGGGCGGGCTCCCGGCGGCGCGCGGTTGTACCGGGAAATAACGCGTAACGTAATGGGTACACAGGCGACCCATGTCGACAAGCTGCGCCGTGTATGGCCAGGATATGTGCGCGTTTGGACTGGCATTGCGTGCGGCCTGAAAATGGACGGCCTCGACATTTGGATTCACGAAGCGGGCTGGACGCCATACGCACTGCTGGCGAACTACCTTACTACGGGCAAAGCCGGAGTCGTGACGAACACGGAGGCACGGCTGCTGGATCGCTACCTCTCTCGGGCCGTGAACGGTGCGCTCCAGACCGATTTCCCTCCTTGCCTCGTGCCCGAGTCGCGGCGCCAGAACGTGGAGGCCCTTCGGTGGGCGCCGACGGTAGCCGACGTCACGACCGTCATAGGCGGTCGAGCAGTTTGCATTGCCGATGGGTGCGCCGTTCCGCTGCCGTCTGAATCGGTCGACCTTTGTCATTCGGGCGGCGCACTTGAGCACTATCACCCGGTTACCCTGGCGGCGTTTCTCGCAGAATGCTACCGCGTCCTTCGGCCCGGCGGCATCGCCTCGCACGTATTCGACCATCGTGACCATCTGTTCCACGCAGACAGGGCCCTCCCCTTTCTGGCGCATCTCTCGATGTCCGATGCGGTCTATAATCTGGTTTTCGGGCACAGATTGACCTACCATAACCGCCTGCTTCCAGCCCAGGTAGTGGCACTTTTGGAGGCGACGGGCTTCAAGATCATCGCTGTGCGGCGGATGATCCTGCCAGCGCAGCAGTACGTGCCCGATGAGAGAATCGACGAGGGAGCCATGGGCATCGCGCGATCACGATTGGCGCGCCGATTCCGCGACGCGACCGACTCCGACCTGCATACTGCCGCGGCGCATTACGTGTGCCGCAAACCGAGCTGAGAAATCGGCGCGGCGATGCGTTTACGTTAAATCCACGGCTTGCCCTCGCGGGTATGCTCGCATGATCTTCCGCATAGCCGGCCACCTGCCGGCGTGGTACTATGTGCGTGAGCGTTCGCCTGATTTCGATTACACCTGCATCAATCAGAAGGCTGGTCGGCGGGAGACGGGATCCACGTGTCGGCGGGAGACGGGGCTCCCACCCTATTGCTGTGCAATTGATTGCATAAGGATAATACGGGTACATTCCGGACGCATTAGAGTTACAGACCGGATCGTGAGGAGTTGAAAGGATGGCGCCTGGGACGAGGCGAGTGCCTTGGCTCGATATTCGCCGCGCGGCATGCGCGGCGCTGGCTGCAGTTGGGCTGTTCACGGGAGTGGCGGGACGGCTGCGAGCGGAAGGCGCGGCGCCGGTCGCGCCGGACACCGCGCCACGTCCTTCCGAGATCCGAGTCGACTGGGATCGCTTTGACCGCCTCGCGGAGGTTGCACGGCAGACCGGCGCTTCCGATCGCCTGACTGACGTCGCAAGAGCGCTCAAGGGCAACGTTCCCGGCGAGGCGGGTCGCCTGACTCCGCTCGACTGGTACTGTCTCGGCTGCTCCTGGTGCGCCTATCACGATTCAGGCGCGAAGGGCAGAGCCTACCTGCGCGATGCGTCGGCGCTCGAGGGCGAAGAGCTCTATGCACTGATCCGCAAAGGCTATCGGTTCGACCGCGAGCAGGCGGTCCGAATCGAGGCGCGCCTGCTCACCATGCTTGGCGTACCGACCGAAGTCATGACGGGCCTTGTCCGCGCTCGGAGCCTCGATCGCGGGGCGTGGGTGTTGAGCCAGGTCGGCCCCACCTGGATGCGAGCCGATATTACGCGCTGCCTTCCCGCTCAGAATAGCGCCTGGAGGCCTGGCGCTGCCTTCTTCCAGGCATCGACCGATCTCGACGGCGTCCTGATGTTCCTCAGCAATCATCTTCCGGACGGCGATCTGACCGCGCGTCAGCAGGGCCTGAAGCGCCAGGTGTCTCTGTCGGAATGGGAGGCATGGAGTCGAACGGAGACCCGGCTGCGCGAGAGCGCAAAGTCTTCCGTTGCGGAACTCCTGTACGTGCAGAAGACAGGCTTATTTACACCAAGCCCGGTATCAGACGCCGATCCACGCGAGTTTACAATATCGCCACCCACGGCCGTCGCGCTATCCGCGCTTGAGCAGCTGCGCCGTAGGCCGGTCAGGCCTACGCGTGGCGCCTATCTGGCGGCCACGGCCCGCAAATACGTGGGATTGCCTTATGTATGGGGCGGAGAGAATCCTGACAGAGGCTTCGACTGCTCCGGCCTCGTGCAGTATGTCTGTCGCACGTGGGGTATCTCCGTTCCACGGACCGCGGCGGAACAGTACCACTTGGGAAGCCCCGTCGGCTTCATGGATCTCGAGCCTGGAGATCTGATCTTCCTCGCCAACACTTACAAACCCGGTGTTTCGCACGTCGGGATGTACATTGGCGACGGATTATGGGTCCAGGCGGTCGGAACCGGCATCGGCATAACGGTGGGAGACGTGCCCTATTTCGACGCCGGCAACGGCCCAGGCGCCCGGCGCCTGAACCTGGGGCACCTGCCGCGCATTGCGGGTGAACGCATTCCGGATCCGTTACCGAGCCGATCCAGTGTATTCGCCTCGCGCCACTCCACGCAGGCGCGGAACGCTCTTCCGCCGCCTTCCCAGGGTGGAATCGTGTCCGTCAAGGTCTGCGGCGACACCGGTGCTCTGGCGAATAGCGGCTGCGATACCTACAAGCTTGTGCGTATGCCGAGATCTCAGGCGAGAGCGATTCCGCGTTGCCGCCGTCACCGTCCCCGGTCCGGCGAGCGATGGTGACAGACCCACGGCCCACCTGAAGTTATGAATTTCGAACGGATTGAATTGTATACGCGACAGCCCGCGATACTCGGCGAATTCTACCGAGATACGCTGGGCCTGCATGTCCTCGAATCGGACGACGAACGGTTGGAAGTTCAAGCAGGTACGACCAGACTTGTGTTTCGTCAGCGTCCCCCTGACCGGAGCGGCATCTACCACATCGCATTTAATGTTCCTGAGAACCGTCTAAACGACGCTATAAGATGGCTCATAGAGCGCGTTCCAATCGTCGAGAATACCGGGGAAACTAGCATCTACAGTTTCGATTCCTGGAATGCTCACGCCGTCTACTTCTACGATTCGGCCGGGAACATCCTCGAATTCATTGCACGCCACGACCTCCCCAATGCCTCATCGGCGCCGTTCGACGGCGAGCAGATCCTGAGTATCAGCGAGATCGGACTGGTCACCGACAACGTCCCGGCTCTTGCTCGCGAGATTGAATCAGCAACCGGTATCGGTCCTTATCGGCCAGGGTCGGACAGCTTCGCGCCCATAGGTGACGAGAATGGACTCTTCATTGTCGTCGAGACGGGCCGCGAGTGGTTTGCAGGTAACGGACAGCACGCGACTATAGTGCCATTGGAGGTAGATGCGACGACCGCAGTTGGAAAGCGCTTCCGCATTACTGCTCCGGGATATGCTATCGAACCGCTTCGTTAGCGCTCGAAGTTAAGGTGTAAATAGATCCATCCAGCGCTCCGGGGCGGAGAGACCGCCAAAGCCGAACGGGCGATACAGCTCGTGTGCGTCGGCTGTCGCCAGCATCCAGCGTCGAAGCCCCTGAAGCTCCGGATGTGTCAACACGGTCTCGATCAGCCACTTTCCCAATCCCCGGCCGCGAAGCTCCTCATCGACAAACACGTCGCACAACCAGGCAAACGTCGCATAGTCGGTCACGACCCGCGCGAACGCGACCTGGCGCGGATCGCCCGCGACCGCCATGTCGCCTGGCCGACCGTCCTCATTCTCGTCGGTTACCCGGTATATTCCAAAGCAGAGCGAATTCGCAATGGACCGCACTATCACCTCGTCCGTCCGTCTGTTCGCCCAGTAGGAACGCGCCAGGAAGCCGCGTATCGCAGTGATATTGAGTTTCGCTGGATCTGTGCTGATGAGATAATCGTCGCGTCGCCTTTCGACTGTCGTGGGGGACACATTGTTATGCACGGCCGGCCTCCAACATCGCCGGCGAGTCGAGAAACCGCCAATCCGCGAACATGGCCGCCTGGCCGTACAAGGCGCCGGAGCTCTCGACGATATTCCAGACCGTGGCGCGCTCGATGAGAAACCTCCTGCCATTCTTGGAGATCCGCACGCCGCGATAGTCCGGGATGAAGCCGTTGCGTGTTACTTCGTCCATCAGCCGCTGTCGCTCGTTGCGATGAATAGGCTCGGCGGAAATTCTCGATGGAAGCCGCGTAAACTCATCCCAGGTCATCTCGAACAGTCGCAGCGCGGTGAGATTCCCGTAGTTGAAGATCGGATCGGCCTGTGTGCCATGAGATACGATTGCAAATGGGGATTCATACAGGGCTCGCGCCAGTTCCTTGCCGGCCACCAAATCGGCCGAACCGATGATGAGGTCATCGCCTAGCCAGCGCCGGTAACTCATCGCCAGCATGACCGCATGGGCTTCCAGATAGTAATTCGCAGCGTTAGGTTCACAGAAATTCACTTTGCGGACTTCCGTACGATCTCAGCAGCTTTCGAGCAACTCTGACTATCGGGCTTACGGGGCGGCGGCGCCAAAGCCGTGTCGATACTGTCGTAGTATACCGCAGGCTCGACGCGCCAATCGCGGCAGGCGACGGGCCGCGAGACGTCGAACTTAACAGCGATGGTGAAGCGAGATAGGGCATATTGACCACTCCGGACCTTCGGGCGGCGCCGAGCCGCTATGAGCGCTGTCACCGCCGTGGAGCGACTGTCATACGGGTTCGGAGCGATGCAGCGGTGCGGTGACACATTGGGAGGAGACGAAACGTGACGCTGGAATGCACCTGGGACGATATTATGCCGGCAGACGCGCGCCTGGAGCGACTAGCCGGAGGCTTCCAATTCATCGAAGGGCCGGTATGGATGCCCACGGGCACGCTTGTTTTCAGTGACATTCCCGCGGACACGATGTACGAGTGGAAGGGAGCCGGACAGCCCTCGCTCTTCCGCCATCCATCCAACAACTCTAACGGCAATACTCTGGACCACGAGGGCCGACTCATAACCTGTGAGCACGGGTCGCGCCACGTGACCCGCACGGAACGAGACGGCACGGTCGCGGTCATTGCGGAGCGATACCAGGGCAGGCTCCTCAACAGTCCGAACGACGTCGTAGTCAAGACCAACGGCGACATCTACTTTACGGACCCTCCGTACGGCATCCGGTCCGAGCAGGCCGAAATCGGATTCAACGGTGTCTTCCGGCTGTCCGCGGAGGGCACCCTCACGGCTCTGGCCACAGACTTCAATCGTCCGAACGGATTGGCATTTTCGCCGGACGAGAGGCGGTTGTACGTCGACGATTCGGCGGAGAGGCTCATACGCGCATTCGATGTCGAGGCTGACGGAACTCTCAGCAACGGTCGGGTATTTGCGCGAGTCGATGGTCAGAAGCCCGGCGTGCCGGACGGGCTCCGGGTCGATGCGCAAGGTAACGTCTATTGCACGGGTTCCGGCGGAGTGCAGGTCTTCACGCCTGCCGGCAAGGCTCTCGGCACCATCGATGTACCCGAGGTCGCCGCGAACTGCGCGTGGGGTGATGAAGACCGGCGAACGCTCTACATCACGGCGAGCACCAGCCTGTATCGCATACACTTGAAGATTCCAGGAGCGCCGATTTGAGAGTCTGGCGCCCCACGCCAACGAGTTCTGTGTCCGCTAGCGGCAGACGATGGAGATTCCGCTGGTCTCCGAAATCTTGCGCGTTAACGCAGCCGAGATCTAACGGCTGCTCCGAGGGAGCGCCGATCGACAGGGCTTGTTATGCTGGAACGGGAGGTGAACAGTGTTCATTGTGCAGGTAGTAGTCCACGTCAAGCCGGAGTTCGTGGCGGCGTTTCAGGAGGCGACTCTGGAGAACGCCAGGAACAGCGTGCGCGAGCCAGGCATCGCGAGGTTCGACGTGCTGCAGCAGTCGGACGATCTGTGTCGCTTTCTACTGACCGAGATCTATCGAACCCCCGATAACGCGGCGCGGCATAAAGAGACCGCACACTACCACGTCTGGCGCAATACGGTCGAGGAGATGATGTCTGAGCCGCGACGGAGCACGAAGTTCACGAATTGCTTCCCGGACGATTCCGGCTGGGGTTGATGCTATGCGCTTCGAGTTCGCGACCGCGACGCGCATCCTCTTCGGCATCGGAACCCTTTCCGAGGTCGGGAGCCTGGCGTCGGAGATGGGCAGCCGCGCGCTCATCGTAACCGGGCGCAATCCGGAACGAGCGTCGCGACTGCGGGCTTTACTGCATGCCGAGGATATCAATGTCACCGATTATGCTGTTGATGGTGAGCCTACCGTTGATACAGTCAGATCCGGTCTGGAAGCCGCGCGCAAATCACGCTGCGACATCGTGATCGGATTCGGCGGAGGGAGCGCCATCGACGTTGGCAAGGCGATCGCCGCACTCCTCACTAACAGAGGCGATCCACTCGACTACCTGGAGGGTATCGGCGATGGAAAAGCGCTGGCCTGCCAGTCAGCGCCCTTAATCGCCATCCCAACGACGGGTGGGACCGGCGCGGAGGTGACGCGTAACGCGGTCCTTGGATCTCCGGAGCATCGCGTCAAGGTGAGTCTCAGGAGCCCGCTTATGCTTCCGCGCCTGGCGCTGATCGACCCGGAACTGTCGGTCGGTCTGCCGCCTGCGATTACTGCCTGGACCGGTCTCGATGCGCTGACACAGCTCGTGGAACCGTTCCTATCGAACAGCGCAAATCCGATGACCGATCTGTACTGCCGAGACGGCATGGTTCGGGTGGCGCGATCCCTCCGGCGTGCCTTTGAACTTGGCGACGATCTTCCAGCGCGTGAAGACATGGCGTTGTCCGCGCTCTATAGCGGCATGGCGCTCGCTAATGCGCGGCTCGGAGCCGTACATGGCTTCGCAGGGCCACTAGGCGGAACGGTATCGGCGCCCCACGGCGCGCTCTGCGCCAGGCTGCTCCCCGCGGTAATGCGCATGAACGTGCGTGCCCTGAGCGAGCGCGAGCCGAATAGCAATGCACTCGAACGCTACGCGGAAGTCGCCCGGCTGGTCACGGGCGATACAGGCGCGACCATATTGGACGGTCTTGCATGGATCGACGGGCTTACCAGAGACCTCGATACGCCGTCGTTGAGCGCCCACGGCCTCACCGTCTCAGACTTTGCAACACTGATCCAAAACGCGGCGAAGTCAAGCTCGATGCAGGGCAACCCGGTTCGGCTGACCGAGCCCGAGATGCGCGAGATCCTTCACCATGCGTTGTGAGCGCGGCTCGTTCCCCATCCGCGCCCGCAGGGCGCTTCGTCTGACCTGTATGACGGGTCCCAATGGTCCGATCACTGCTGCGGCCTAGCACGAGCGGAGGCCCACGACTCGCGGCTCGAATTCGCAATGCGAGGAACTTCAATGAAGATCATCGATTCTCATCAGCACGTTTTCTGGCATGGGCGCGACGATGCAGGGCTGGTCGCAGACATGGATGACCAGGGCATCGATGTCGCATGGCTGTTGAGCTGGGAGGTCCTGCCGCACGAGGACGAGGCGGCCTACCACGGCGTTTTGAACCCGGTGCATCGACGGCCCGACGGTTCGCATGCGGGCATTCCCCTATCAGACCTGCTGGTCGCGCGCACGCACTATCCCGAACGCTTCGTCGTCGGCTACTGTCCTCACCCCCTCGTGGGTAACGCGGCGGCGCTATTTGAAGCAGCCTATCATATTCATGGTGCACGTGTCTGCGGTGAGTGGAAGTTTCGTATCCCTTTCGACGATCCTCGCTGCCTGGAGCTCTTTCACAAAGCGGGGGCCCTATCGTGCCCGGTCGTGCTCCACCTCGATGTACCTTACCTGCCGCACTCACTGACCGGGCAGCCTGTCTACCAGAAGAGCTGGTACGGCGGCACGGCCGCAAACCTTGAACGGGCGCTGGCAGCATGCCCGGAGACGAACTTCATCGGCCATGCGCCAGGATTCTGGCGAGAGATCAGCGGCGACGCCGACTCCGATCCAAGCGCTTACCCTTCCGGCCCGATAACGACTGGTGGCCGGCTCCAAGGCCTATTCGAGCGTCATTCCAATCTCTTCGCGGACCTGTCCGCCGGCTCGGCACATGGGGCGCTTAAGCGGGACCCGGGCCATGCACGGGACTTCCTACGTCGTTTCTCCGACAAGATCCTATTCGGGCGAGACTTCTACGGCGGCGACCTGTTGGCCACGCTTCGCTCGCTCGACCTTCCCCCGGACGTTCAGAGTCGTATCTTCTCGGAAAACGCCGGTCGCCTATTGGGTTGTTGATGTCCCTGGTCCAGCCGGCCAGTGTACAGGTATGCACAACGTCTCCGAGAACGCTTATCACTTCACGGGTGCCGGTTAACGAATGAAGTTGATTGGGACAATGCCGAGCGGAACGAGTGGATCGAACTCATGACGATCACTCCGACAAGACGTGGGCGAGGACTCGAGTTGCCCAATCGCGAGCCGCCACACCCTCTTCCTGAGTAAGGGAGTGGCCGGAGCTATGCCAGAAGAGCGTTACATCCGCATTGGCGGTCCGGAAGAGATCTGCCAGCCTCCGGGTGTTCTCTTCGCGCACGATCGGATCGTTTCGTCCGCCTGCAAGGAAGATTGGCTTGCCGGTCAGGTCCGGCAAGCTCTTGGGCTCAAACGGAACCATGGCGTGAAATAGAATGGCTCCACGGAGGCGGCTCGGTTCACGCAGCAGGAGGCTCGCGGCGATATTCGCGCCATTGGAGTAGCCGACCGCGAACACACGTGTGCGATCAAAGCTGTGGATTACCGCGGCAAGATCGATGAATCGAGATAGCTCCTCAGTACGAAATCGCAAGTCCTCCTGGTCGAAAACGCCTTCCTCCAGCCTGCGGAAGAAGCGCGCCATTCCATTTTCAGGCACGTTTCCGCGCAGGCTCAGCAGATTGGCCGCGGGCAATATGAGGCCTCCCAATCCGATCAGGTCGTTCTCATCTCCACCGGTGCCGTGAAGCAATAGGAGCGTTGTCGCGTTGACTTGATCGGGTGCGGCAATGTACCGGTATTCGTATCCCCCAATCATGCTTGCTCCTCCTTTACCGTTGGGTTGCCAGCCATGCTTCAAGATCGTGAAACACACGCAGTCGCCCGATCTCGTTAAAGATTTCGTGGAGATAGCCTTCATATCGATGCGCGATCTTAGGCACGCTCAACAGCTCGAAAAACGTGTCAGACGCGGTCGAATCGGCTACCCGGTCATCGCCGGCATACAGTAGCGCAACGGGAGCGCGGATCGATCCAGCACGCCGCATCACGTCTGACTGCGTTGCCAGTGTCTCCGTGAACCACCTCGCCGTGGCGCCACGATGTATCAACGGGTCCCGGCGCGCCTCTTCGGTAAGCTCCTGGTCGCTCGATAGCCACTCGGGCGGAAGCTCGCTAGGCAGCGTGAAGGTCGGCGCCACGGACGACAGGACCAGCGCAGCAGTGCGCTTCCAGGCGGGCACCGGAAGTTTGAGTCGCAGGAACGGCGACGACAGGATCAGGCCGGGGAGTTCTCCCAGTGAGTCCTGCGCATACCGGGCGGCGATCAGACCTCCCATGCTGTGCCCTAACAGAAACGCCGGCCGGTCCTTCTCGACTTCACGAACCATCCGCAGAAATGCCGCTGTGTCAAGGAGGTAGTCCGCGAACCGGTCGATGTGACCTCGCTTGCCCGGCGATCGGCCGTGCCCTCTCAGATCGAAGGAATACACGGAGTAGCCAAGCGGCGTAAGGTAACGAGCGAGACCCTCATAGCGCGCACCGTGCTCGCCATATCCGTGGATGACCGCGACCGCCGCGTGATGCGGCGCTTCGCCGGTCCATGCGTGGCACACGAGCGAATACCCGTCAATTGTTGAGAACTGTCCGTCGCTATAGTGTATAGGACTCCTCCGGATCTCTCGCAGGCGATGATTCCGAAGCACTACGAGACCTGCGTCCCCGCATTGTAGCGCTCGGTCCCGAGAAGGAATCATGGCCGTGATGGTAGAATAGCGTACCCTATAAGTTTACGAACGGTTTTCATGGCGGAGTCAGAAGATCGTGCGCCGCCATATCGGTCGCGAGGGTCGCGGTCAAGCCAACTTCAGTCTGGTTCGCGCGGTTGTCGTATATGCTGCTGACTGAACAAACCTGTGATCGGTATGCGTCATTATGAATCAGGAACCGAGGCACGCAAAATGACCACCAGTGTATGGAAGATTGCGGAATCGATGATGGCTCCGGCCGCCGGAAGCCTGGACGGATCGGAACGCCGTGAAGAGCGGTCTATGCTCGACCGGTGCGCCCAGGGTGAAGAGCGCGCGATTCGGTGGATCCTGACTCGATACCGTGACCGTGTCGTCCGGCTGGCCGCCCACGTTCTGCACAACCCGCGCGAAGCGGAGGACGTGGCACAGGAGGCATTCGTGAAAGCATTCCGCCAGATCGCTCAATTTCGAGGCGAGTCTGGCTTCTATGCGTGGCTGTATCGCATCGTCATTAACCTGTGCCTCGACAGAATGCGCCGGAAGTGCGCGTCTTCAGAGCTGCCGCTAGACGGCGCCATGCCATTGCTGGTTGCAACCACGCCAGATATCGAGAAGAGACTCGCGGTCGAGCAGGTGCTTAACTCGCTGTCGCCCCCCATGCGCGCGGCGCTCGTGCTGCGCGAGGTGGAGGGATTGGAGTATGCCGAAATTGCGGACGTACTCGACATTCCCGTCGGTACGGTTCGATCGCGCCTGAATACGGCGCGTGAGCAGTTCCGCCGTCGCTGGACGGCCCTGCTACAGGAGGCCGATCATGTTTGATCGCTGTCGTGTCTGGCGGTCCTTGATGACTCGCCGGGCCGAATGCGTTCTGTCGCCTACCGAGCGTGCAATGCTGCACGATCACATCACCAATTGCGCCCCTTGCCGTAAAGTAGAGGATGCCGACGAAGCGCTAAGGTCGATTACCTACCTGCGCGATGCGGGCCTACCTGCCGGAGAAGGACCGGCTTTTGACAATCGCGTGATCACGGACCTGCGGAGTTTCCAACCCTCTACAGAAGGCATGGCCGGTTGGCGACAGCGCGTCCGCGCATGCGCAGCCGGACTATCGTTTGAATTCTGCATGCAGCTCGCCGGCGGCGGATTGGCTGCAGCATCTATAACCGGCTATGTGCTCATCTCGGCACTCAATCCCGCCGTCAATCCGAAGGGGCCGTCCGCGTACGAAGTCCGAACCATCACGGCCGCGGAGCGCAATGAGCCGCCAGTTTCGCTCGAATCCCTGTTCCAGGTCTCCGCGCCACGCGCCGCGATGCTCTGGGCAGCGCCGGGACGTTCACTGCGACGCCACGACGACGATCGGTCGATCCTGACCCATCATAAACCCGCGCTCAGGGGCAAACGCAGCTCGGAGCGTTCTCGTCGGCATGGCGAACGCGAGCCGCATGCCGCCATGGGCTGATCCGGCGCATGTGCTAGTGCCTCGTCCTACCCCGTCTGATCTGACGTTGGAAGTGATGGACCCGGATAGCTGCGGACCACCGCCGCGCCCGGGTCCATTCCATCTGTGCATTTTACGAGATCATCACGAACTGCCAATGAGATTCCTGATCTGGGTAACGCTCGTGTTTGCTTGTTCCAGGCCGACCGGCGACTGGGCGGCGCGAGCCAAGCTGCCCGCACGTTGCGCCACGTACCTCGGCGCGATCTGGTCGGACGGGGGATACAAATCACAGACACCGAATGAGCTGGGATACATTCCAATCGTAGAATACCACTCAATCGGAGGCGAGCCGGAGTTCAACGATGGAATCCGTTACGATCGGCATGGCCTGAACATCGCTCCGGAGACTCTGAAGCGGCACCTTGAGAAGATGTACGCGGCAGGCTGGTATCCGGTCAATATGCGTGATATAGTGACTCACCGGATGCGGGTTCCCCGTGGACGGATACCCGTAGCGCTGACCTTCGATGACTCCCGACCCACGCAGTTCCGGTATCTGCCGGACGGTTCGATCGATCCTAACTGCGCGGTTGGAATCCTTGAGGCTTTTCACGCGCAGCATCCGGATTGGCCGTGCCGAGCGACGTTTTATGTGCTGCCGGAGAGCCGTTGGAACGGAGTTCCATTTGATCAGGACGGACTGGAAGGACGAAAGCTTCGCTTTCTGGTGCGGACCGGCTACGAGGTGGCCAATCACTCGACTTCCCATCGCAGTCTGTCCGACCTGGGCGCCGCAAGTCTTCGTTGGGAGCTAGCCCAGGCAGTTCGGCAGATCCGCCGACTGGCGCCGCGCGCCACCATGGATTCACTGGCGCTTCCGTACGGCATACCTCCGAAGGACCGGAGGCTGTGGTCGCTGCTGATCGGCGGTACGCAGGGAGGGACTAAATACCGAAACCGGTGCGTGCTTCTGGCGACCGGAGGGCCCTCCCGGCCGCTCGTCCATCGTCTGTTCGATCGCACGCAGGTCCCGCGCATAGAGCCGGAGCCTGGCAATCTGGAGCGATGGATTGCGGATTTGCGGCCTGGAGACGGCGATGCGCCGTTCGTCAGCGACGGTAGGCCGGGTGTCGTAACGATCCCGCGTTCGGAGCTGCCGAACCTGAACCGGAGTCGTCTGCATGGCGCCAGACTGGTTGTCATTCCGTAGGCGTTCGTCAGTGCCCGGATTACTGGTTCTGGTCGAAAACTCAGCTCCGAGAAAGGTGACCATCGCATTGACCACCGGACAAGTTGTTCATATCGTGCTGTTTCAATGGAATTCCGAGGCGGCGCCGGAAGCTATCGACCGGGCGGTCCAGGGTCTGCGAGATCTAAAGGACATGATCCCCGGAATCCTGGAGCTTTCGTGCGGCGTCAACTTCACGGATCGCGGCAAGGGCTTCACGCATGGTCTCCTCGTTCGATTCACGGACAAGGCCGCTCTCGACGGTTACGGTCCGCACCCCGCTCATCAGGCGGTGGTGCGGCAGCTGATCAATCCGATCCGCGCCGACGTGCTGGCATTCGATTACGAGGAGTAGGGCTTACTGCAGGAGGTCTATAAGCCGGGTTCTGTATTTGTGTGGTCATCTCTCTAGGGAGCCGGTTGCCCGGCTCCTCAAGCGGTCTACCCGGAAGGTCGGCGGGCAGCGTCATCCCCTCCTGTCAGACCTTGCTTCCGATGGGGTTTACCTGGCCGATGTGTCTCCACACCGCCGGTGCGCTCTTACCGCACCATTTCACCGTTACCGCGGAGGCAGGCAGTAGATCGTAGGCAGTAGCCAGAAGGAATTGCGTCACTACTGCTTACTGCCCATGCCCTACGTTCTTCCTTCCCGGCTGTGTATTTTCTGTGGCACTTTCCGTCGAGTCGCCCCGCCCGGACGTTATCCGGCATCGTTGCCCTATGAAGCCCGGACTTTCCTCTTCGATCCCTACGGACCGAAGCGACCACCCGACCCCCTGCGGAGCTATGCTACCACACTACCTGCTTGCAGTCAAATGCTGACTCCGTCCCATTCGTGCGAGGGATCGGGATAGAATGCGAGGCTGGTCGTCGTGCCGCCTGCGTCGTATTTGACGGAATCATACTTCGACATCACGAGCCAGCCGCCTGGAACCCTGGATCGCCAGAACAGAGCGGTATAGGCGGCATCGCCCAGAAACCCGCCCCCGGGATGCGGCAGCTTCTGCTCCCCCATATACTCCCACGTCAAAGCCATCGCGCTTCCTCCTCCATCTCAGGCGCTCGGTCCTGTTACAGGTATCCAAGATCTTCGAGGCGCCGCGCGAGTTCCTCCTCTTCCGCCTCCGAGTAGACTGAAGCGCCATACGATACTGGAGCGCCGACCACGGAGTTCCGCCCCATTCCGTCCGGCGCCGTGAATCCCATTGCCGTAAGAATCGTCGGCGCGACGTCGTATAACGATAGGTCCGCGCGCCTCGGCTGCAGCTGCGCGTACCTGGCCGCTGCCGCGGCGGGAAGATCTCGAACGTCTGCCATCAGAAAGATGCCCTGCTGCGCGTGGTTCGCATCGTCCGGCCCGATGTCGTTTTCGTGAGTCCAGACCGTGTTATGGCCCACGCTTCCCACGGAGCGCCAATACAGGTCGCCGAAGTAGACAATAAGGTCAGGAGCGACATTGCGGCGCCGGCCATAGATTCGCTCCGGACGGAATACTCTGGTTCCTATCGGTCGGCCGTTCTCATCGCCGAGCGCCTCCAGTCCCTCGGTCAGCTCCGCCTTTAACGACTCTACAGAGGACAACGGGACGCTGCCCTGAGGTTCGCGCCCTTCAATATTTATGAAGACGCGTCCGTAGTACCCGCCGTCGCCCCATACCCGCGTTCGGCTCCAGTCCACGAGCTCAGGCTGAAACTTCGTAACGCAATCGGCGGGACGCTTCAGAACCAGAAAACCTTTCTGGAGCAGCCACTCATTCAGACAGATTCCGCCTTCCATGCGTTTTGCGCCGTGGTCCGATACGATCAGCACTCGCGTTTCGGAGTCCAGAGTCGCGATCAGACGGCCGACCTCCGTGTCAAGGGCGACATAATAGTCCCGGATGGAGTGCTCGAAGGGCGGGCCGGGACAGTGCTTCGGGTGAAGTGGATCGAGGTACCTCCAGAACGCGTGATGGATGCGGTCGGGCCCCATCTCGACCATCACGAACAGATCCCATGGGTGCGTCGCCGCGAGGTGGCGAGCAACCTGAAAGCGCTGTCGAGTCATCGCATGGATATCGGATAGCAGCTTCGCCTTGTCGTCCGTGCGAAACTCGCGCGTATCGAAGATGTACTCGCCGACTATCTCCTTGATCTCGTCTTTCAGCGCGGGCGGGTAGGTGTATTCGCTGTCGACTCCGGGAGCCAGGAAGTCGCTGACCAACAGCCCATGGATCGGGCGCGGCGGATAGGTAAGCGGCACGCCGAGCACAATGCTTTGCTTGCCTTGATCGCCCAAAACGTCCCACACGGCCGGAACCTCAATGAGGCGGCTATTCGCGAACGCAAGGCCATCATAAGAGTGGTCCCGCCGGTTGCGGAATCCATAGATTCCGAGGTCGCCGGGGTCGCGGCCTGTCATCATGCACATCCACGCGGGAACCGTAATCGGCGGAATGGAGCTCTCGAGCGAGCCGTAGACGCCGCTGACCATGAACCTCCGTAGATTTGGCAGCAGATCGGCCCAGCGGTCGAAGACCAGTTCCGGCGTCGCACAGTCCAGGCCGATGACGAATACTTTTTGGGGCATAGTGCGCATAGTATAGGCTTGAACGTTAGCGCGCGTCAAGCGAAGGCTCTCGATCGCGAAACCCTCGCGCATAAAGCGCCGTAGTGTCATCGGGCACTACTCCGCGACGGGTACCTTACTTCACCTACACGCACGATTGAACAGGACCAGGGTTGGCCAGCTTGCCGCCGAGTCCTGCGTCTTGGAACAGGATCACAGAACGTTCATGAGTCCAAAATGGATGATAGGCTGCGGCGTCATTGCCGCGCTCGGCGTGACAGCCGCGGTTGTTTCCACTCAGCGAGCTTTGAAGCCGCAGGCAAAAACAGAGCGCTCGGAACCCGTACAGATGGGTGACGTCGAGATCAAGGTCGTCGAGACCGGCTCCATTGAACCCCTCCGCAAGGTCGACGTGAAGTCCAAAGCCGGGGGCCGCATCTCCAGACTACTGGTGGACGCCGGCGCCCTCGTGCAGCAGGGTCAGGTGATCGCCACGATCGATCCTCAGGAGATAAACAGTCAGGTCGAGGCCATTCGAGCCCAGATGGCGGGAGCGCAGGCGAGAGTCGAGTCGGCCAGAAAGTCGGCGACTTATCAGGCCGCACAGACGGTGACCGGTGTTGAGCAGTACATCAACAACCTGAACGTGGCCAGAGCGCGGCTCCATCAGGCAGAGGCAGAGGCGCGCGTACAGCCGCAGCTTACCACCGAAGCAATCGCCGCGGCTCAAGGCAGTCTCGACTCAGCGATGGCTCAGGCTCAGGCACTGCAGGACAACCTGAACTTAATGGCCTCCACCGCACATCCACAGGCAGTTGTAAGCGCTCAGTCCGCTTATGACACCGCCCTGGCGCAAGAGACGAACTCGCGTGCAAGTCTGAGGCGGCAGCAGAGCCTGTTCTCCAAGGGATTTGTCTCGCAGCAGGCACTCGATACCGCGCAGACGGATTTTGATGTCACAAGGGCTCGGACCAGAGAGGTCAAGGAGCGCCTGGATCGGATCAAACAGGCGAACGGGCTTGAGGAGCAGAACCTTAAGAGCCAGATCGCGGGCGCGCAGAGCCAGGTTCGCCAGGCTCGGGCCACTCTCGCTCAGGCCAACACGAATGTTACGCCGGAGTTGAAGCAGCGGGACCTCGAGAGCGCTCGCGCAGCTTACTCGCAGGCGAAGGCACAGCTGGATTCCGCGCGCTCGGGCAAGACTCAGGACCTGATGCGGCAGGATGACGTATCCGCCGCACTTGCCGAGGTCCGTCAGCTTCAGAACCAGTTGGATCAGTTTCTGGTCCAGCAGCGCGATACGACCATCCGAGCCACGATGTCCGGGATGATCACCAAGCGTTATGTAGAGCAAGGCGAGCTGGTGACATCGGCGATCGGTTCGTTCTCGCAGGGCACGGCAATCTATCAGCTCGCCGACCTGGCGACCATGTTGATCAAGATCAACATCAATGAAGTCGACATCGACAAGGTCAAATTCGGCATGCCCGCGGAAGTCACGATCGACGCGGCCAAGGGCGCGGTGTTCAAAGGGCACGTCCGTAAAGTAGCGCCATCGTCGCAAGATAGCGGCGCGGCGGCTGCAACCGGATCGTCCTCAGGCGCCGGAGGCGCGGCAACTCAGACGGTGATCCGGTTTCCGGTCGAGGTACAGCTCGACGCAACCGATCGTCGCCTTAAACCCGGCATGAGCGCACGCTGTTTCGTCATCTGCTCCAGGCGCAAGAACGTGTTGCGGGTCCCGACCAACTGCATTGCCGGCACGGGACCCACGGGTACGGTTCACGTTGTAACCACGACGGTGAAGGATGGGAAGCCGGCGGAAACCACCACAGCACGTCCCGTGACGGTCGGGCTGCGAGGTGACGACTTCGCCGAGATCGTTGCCGGCCTCAAACCTGGAGAGAGAGTGCGGCCGAACCCGTACACCGGTCCTCCGGTACCAAAGATGAACTTTAAAGACGGCGGCGGCGGCGATTAGCGCCAAAGGGACTGAATGAACTTTCTACAGAGCCTTGCGATCGCCGTGGATAACCTGCGTGCAAACAAGATGCGGTCCACGCTCACCGTGCTGGGTATCATCATCGGCGTCAGCGCCGTTATCATGATGGTCGCGATCATGCAGGGATTCTCGCTCCGGTTTCAGCGGCAGATCGGCAAGCTGGGAACGAACCTGATCTTCGTGGTCTATAACCCGGACGCGAAGGAGCGCAAGCAGCTTACCCGCCAGATCGATGGCCTCAAAATGGCCGACGTGAATGCGATTCGCGATAGTTGCGACCTCCTGACCGGCATCTCTCCGGAGATGCCCCTCGGCAACGGGGCCAGAGCGAAATACTCCGGCACGGACACGGACGTGTCCCCTAACGGTGTGCTGCCCGACTACGAGAGGATTCGCAATGTCGATGTCGCGCGTGGACGATTCGTCTCCGCGCGAGACGTCGAAAACTGGGCGCCGATCTGCGTGATTGGCGACAAGGTTCGGGAAGAGCTGTTTGGCGCCGAAGATCCCCTTGGAAAGAACATCGCGATCAATGGGCAGAACCTCACGGTCGTCGGCGTTCTGGCGCCAAAGGGTCGGACGTTCGAGGGAGACGAGGACAAACGCGTATTCCTGCCCCTTTCAACGGTGCAGAAGCGATTTCTCGGGTCGGATACGGTCGGAGTGATCTACGCTCAGCCAAAGAGCTTGATGTTGATCAAAGAGGCGAAGCAGCAGCTCTGGGAGACGCTGATGCGCCGGTACGACAACCTGCCGGGCTGGAAAGTAGATAGCTTCGACAGCCTGTTGGACCTCGTGAATCAGTTCACGTCGATCTTCACCATCGTCTTAGGCTCGATCGCGGGACTGGCATTGCTGGTCGGCGGCATCGGCGTAATGAACATTATGCTGGTCTCCGTGACGGAGCGGACACGAGAGATTGGGATTCGGAAGGCCGTCGGCGCGAAGAGTCGCGATATTCTCATGCAGTTTCTGGTGGAAGCCGCTACTCTTACGGGATTTGGCGGACTGGCTGGTGTGGGCATAGGCACGGGATCGGCATATCTGATCGGCTACATTACAACTTTCATCCCAGCTCTAATAGATGCTCGATCGGGCGAGCGGGGAATGACGGTCTATGTACCTCCCTTCATAATGATCGGCGCCTTCCTCTTCTCGGCGGGAATTGGGATATTCTTCGGTGTCTATCCGGCCGTCCGGGCCTCCAAGCTGGATCCGATCACTGCTCTTCGGCACGAGTAGTTCTCCTCCATGGGCACGAGTATCGAAATACTGCGCCCGACATTCCGTCGGGCGCAGTAATACCAATTGCCCTCGAGCAGCCGCCTAGTGGTCGATCTTCTCGGTCGGAGCGGATGTCGGCGAATTCTCCGAGGGATGGCTTGCCGGCAGCAGTTCGCTCACTGGTACCTGCTGAGCTCCCATTTTGCCAAGGCGGTCGAAGATCCGAGGCAGCGCCTCGGCTGAGGTGATACACGACACGTGCATCAGGGTAATATAGCCCGGCTGTAGACGGCTGGTAATCCGATCGACCACAAAGTCGGCCGTCTTCGGGTTTCGAAAGGCATCCAGCGAGTCCAACGTCCAGCGGATTGGCTGATAGCCGGCCGCTGCCACAATTCTCTGTGTCCGGTCGTCGCAATCTCCATAGGGAAACCGAAACAGCGGCTTTGCTCCGCGGCCACACGCCTGCACGATCGCTGCCTCGGCCCGCTCCAGCTCCTGTCGGATCTGCGCTTCCGAAAGGTGCGTAAAGTGCGGATGCCGGTAGGAGTGATTGCCCAGTTCCATTCCGGCATCGGCAATGGCTCGGCACTCGCGAGGGAAGTTCTCACAGAACCTACCGGTGAGGAAGAACGTGGCGCGGACGTGCCTATGCTCCAGTGTCTTGAGGAGGAGCGGAACCGCCTTTGCATCGCTCCCCGCATCGAACGTGAGCGCGACTCGCGGCGGATCCTTCGGTCCCGACACGAGTAGATTCGGCGACGGGTGGAAATCGATGAGCGCGGGATTTGCGGGAGTGAGGGGCAGAGCAGCCGGCGCAGCGACAGCGGCCGGCAACTGCTTTGCGTGAGTCGTTAGTTGCACGGCAGTCGGAGGTGCGGTACCGGTCCCTCCCAGCGCCGACGGGGTGGCTTTCACTGTCGTAGGCGGTCCGGACTGCTGCGTCGCAGTACGCTGCTGCGCTCGTCCTGGGTGCAATATGAGGGCAGCGAGCAATACGAAGACGGCGGCCACGGTCCCGCCTGCCGCTAACTTCGGCAATAAGCGGCTGACGGACACACCTCGTGCTTCTTGCTCTGAGCTCACACCGGGTCTTTCATTCAACGTCGTGGGAAACGAGGGACTACCGAACGATCTGGAGCTGATCGCGGGCTTCGGCGACCGTCTTGCCGGTCAACCGTGATCTCAGAAAGTCGATAGCTGCCTGCAGCTGCAGGTCGTTTACCTTGTCCTTGAAGTCCTCCGCGTGCCATCTCGGGGATTGCTTGATCTCAATGTCGGGCATGATGCCGCCGGTTCCCTCGATCTTCTGGCCATCCGGATCGCGCTCGAAGTTGATATCGTAGTGGCGCGGAGGATAGTAAAGGGCGGTAGTGAGCCGCAGCGCCGAGCCGTCGTCCAGAGGATAGAGCGTCTGCACGCGGCCCTTGCCGTATGTTCGCTCGCCGATGAGGGTTGCGATTCCGTAGTCCTTCAGGGCACCGGAGACGATTTCCGACGCCGAGGCGCTGTTACCATTGACGAGGACCACGATGGGCATCCGCTTCATGACAAAGCCCGGAGCACGCAACCGATCCCCCTTCTCCTTACCGGTCCCCTCGTGGATGTAGACGACCACGTTGCGGAGGTCACTGTCCAGATCCTTCGGAATAAACAGGCTCGCCACGTCTTCCGCGGTTTCCAGTAGTCCGCCTGGGTTGTAACGGAGATCGAACACCAACGCCTGCATGCCATTGGAGATCAACTCGCCATAGGCCTTCTGAATCTGCGCGATGCTCTTCTCGTTGAATTCGGAGAGCACGATGTGGCCGATCTTGTTGTTGCCGTCCTCCATCCAGTGCTGAACGACAGGCGGCTCGACCAGGGCCCGCATGAGCGCGAACTCGAGTAGGACCCGACCTCGCTGGACTCCAACCCGGACCCTGGTACCCTGCTGACCCTTGATCTTCCGCACGACATCGTTCACGCCGAGCCCGCGCACCGACTCGCCGTCGATACTGACCACGATATCGTCGGTCTTCAGGCCGGCGGCCTCCGCGGGGCTGGTTTCGATCGGGCGAACGACTCGTACCTGTGAGCCCTCCTGCTCCAGGAGAGCGCCGATCCCTTCGAAGTCGCCTTCGGTGGTCGCCTTCATCTGACTCCAGTCGTCGGGATCCAGGAAACTAGTGAACTGATCCCGCAGACTGCCGAGCATTCCCCGGATCGCTTCATATGTCAGGGTTCGCGTCCGTCTAGAATCGATCGGGCCATTATAGTAACTCTTCTTGAGGAGCGCAAGCGTCGCTCGGTAGTTTTCGAGCGGATCCTGGGCACGGGAGCGTGCGTGCAGGTCACCGTCAGGGACGTCTCCCGCTCCGCTGTCGTCCGCATCCACGCGAGATGTTTGCATGGATCCGAAGCCTGCTCCGTCGCGATAGCTCTTCCTGAGCGCGCTGCTGGCATATCCGAAGATCACGGAGGTTGAAATCAGGCCGAGCATCGCTGGAGCCAGCGCCAGACGACGCCATAACGTGCGATAACCCAAAGGGTTCATTGTGCGGCCGTTTGCTTTCACGCGCCCAATCTCAGAAGCGCCAACCGAACAGCGGTATCACCGGAGGTTTCTGCCGGGGCAATGGGATAGTCCGGCTCAATGCCCTGGCTGAGGTCGGCACCAGATGCTGTCAAGAGATGTGCCGTGGTCATTTCAACGCCGCCACCCGACTTGAATACCGTAAACAGCTGGAGTATATCGTCCCCGAACGTGTGCGTGCCCATGACTCTGGCTCCGGACGCTCGGAGCGCAGCGGCGACCATCTCCGAGATGTTGGCTGTTCCCTGGTCAACCAGCACGATGCGTGGAAGCAAGAGCGCCGGCTTAGCGCCGAGAATTGAAAGTGACTCGCGGACGTTGGGCCGCCGCTCAAGCGTGGCGACAACGCCACCTCTCGTGAGCCGCGCCATCAGTTTGCGGGCGGACAGAAACCCGTCCACTTCTGCCGCCGACTCGGCGCGCACGCCCCCAGGATTACCGCGCAGATCCACAATCAGGCCATGGAGCCTGGGACCGTATGCGAGGGCGCCGTCAAGCGCCTGTTGAAACTGGTGCGTCGCCCTGGCGTTGAACTGGCGCACGCGAAGATAACCGACGTGACCTCCGAGCACACGATACTCCACCGGTTCAACCTCGGTCAGTCCGGTCTTTACGACGACGGTCATCGGCGACGTTTGCGCCGGACGAACGTACGTCAGCTTGAGCGTCCTGCTCTCACCTGTAATGAGCAGGTTGAGCGCCTGTGTAAGGCTATAGCCTCGCCTTACACGCGCGCGTACTTCCTTCGTCATTTGGGAGCGCTCATCGTCATCCGGGGCGGTCTTTGCGATGTGGTCGGATTCGTCTGGCCTTGCGTAGGTGATGATCCAGCGATCGTCCACATGCGTTATGATATCGCGAGGGCGAAGCCCGGCTTTCTCCGCCGGACCGCCAGGCATAACGTCGACAACCGTAAGGTGTCGGAAGTCTACGCCTGCCTTTCGACCCTTCAGCAGGGTCAGAACGGCGCCGATGCCGTGGTATCGACCCTTGAGCGCGTCCTGACGCGCCTCACGGTACGCCGGCTCCAGATAACTCGTCCTGGGATCATCGAGAGAGGCAAGCATGCGGCCAAGAGCGCCATTGTTCAGGCGGCCGCTGGTCCCTCCGCCGTCCACATAGTACTGTTGCACCTTGTCCAGTACATCCTCGAATACCTGGTCCGGAGGAATGTGGGGATTTGGCTCAGGGTCGTTGAATCCTCCCGCAAAACTCGGGTGGAACGGCTGCATGGCGGAGATGCCCCGATTGCTGCGAAACGCTCGGCTTTGGGCTCCAAGGCTGCGTCCGGAAACGAATCCCGCGCATGCCAGTGCAGCCAATGCCAACAAGCAGATCGTCGCCTTCAAACACGTTGCCAATCGGTCCTCCCGGGGAGCGGTCAGGGGTACAACTATCCCAATTATGCCATTATACCAAACGGTCTCGGAGGAGTCAATTTCGAGGAATACCGTTCGCCAGACCGTGAAGAAGCAGGGCGAGCGGCAATTTGAGTCTGGCATTTGATTTTTGCCCGACGCTATGTTACAATACCCTACGGTGGAGAGATGGCTGAGTGGTCGAAAGCGGCTGCCTGCTAAGCAGTTGTAGTGATTTACGTCGCTACCCCGGGTTCGAATCCCGGTCTCTCCGCGTTCCTCTTTTGTTCCGCCAGCACTTCTGTTTTATGAGGACCTGCCTGTGTTTTCTCGAAACAGTTATTCCACTTCGCGAGCTTTCTTGTCGGCGTTAACCGGCTCCTTTTGCCTGATTTACTTCTCACCGCGTTCGACCGCCTGTACCGGCGCCGAGTTTACGGCAAGACGGAGCAGACTGCACTGCGATCGTAAGGTCGCATATTCCGATGTGGAATCCAACCCGGTCGCTTACGTCGGGCGAGTCTTGGAGCTTCGCGGCACGGTCGGCGGCTCAGTCTCCGCGGACGGCCGGCTCTCAGTGATGCTGAACATGGAGAATGGCCGGGCCGTAATGCTGGCAATTCCATCGGCAGAGGCCGCGGACATCCGGCAGCTATCGACTCCACAGCTTCGCGCTCTGGTCGAGGTCAAGGAGGGTGCAACCGGTAATGTCGTTCCGCTTCGGACGATCGCGGTTGCCTACGAGAGCGCTGTCGCCTCCGAAGACAGGATCACACAGGCCAGACAGGATGCCGCGCGTAAGAGGGCCGATTGGAAACGGCATGAGGAGGAGCGCTGGCAGTCAACGGTCGATCGAGCATTGCACGGTCGATCGAGCGCCGTATCGCCGTCGCGAGGCGATTTTCAGCGGCCCGATGGCGCGATGGTGTCCGGCGCCGCGGCCATGGGGCTGTCAGCCAGGGCGCTGCCTCTCTACTCCGCCTACTACCAGTTCATCGGTCGACGCAATCCGCGCCTGAGCGCCTCCCAAATCGGCCAGATTACGTACCACTTGCTGAACTTCGCCGACCGATTCAGTGTCGATCCTCGCCTGGTGGTTGCCATGATACTCGCGGAGTCGGACTTCGACCCGAGATCGACTTCACGCACAGGGGCCATGGGGCTCGGGCAGCTGATGCCGGAGACTGCGCGCGACCTCGGCGTCAACAATGCGTACGACATCGTGCAGAATCTTGGAGGGTCGGTAAACTACCTGCGGTCCCGGCTCGACATGTTCTCCGATAGAACCCAGGCCGGCGGAGGGTATACGTTCGATCAGGTTGCCCTGGCGATGGCGGCGTATAACGCCGGCGAGAATGCGGTCAAGAAGTATCGCGGCGTACCTCCGTACCGGGAGACGCAGGCATATGTCAAGCGCGTCACCACACTATATCAGCAGCTCTGCCGCTAGTGTTCGAGCCGCTCCATCTCGACATCGAGAGTCGAAAAATCAGCGAAGCGCTCCACTTCCGTGTCCCGCGTGGGGCTGACGCCAAATAGTCCAGTGGACGCCGGGCCGCGGACAGCGACTCAATCACCGTCATTATCATGATGCGGATGCGTCTCGGCAGACTGCACGGCCGATGCGTGACTGGATGACGAAGGACGCAACCGGTTATATTGGGCCTCCAGCCGGGCATATTCACGCCGGGACGCGGCCAACTCCCTGGTCAGTCTCTCGCGCCGGATCGACTGCTGCGTGACGATGCCGACTGAGGCCGCGACGCAGACGAACGGCATCACTCCTATGAGTGACTGCGCAACCCGGGATGTTTTCATGCGCGCTTCCCCTCTAGCCGGCCGACTTCTTGCCGCATCTCTTTTAGATCGCCGCTCGCATGTTCCAACTGGTGGTCGAGCAGATTTGACGCCATTCCGACTTGCCACGTCCAGATCATCGCCCCTATCAGTACAGCGAACGACAGCAGAATGACCTGGATCTGCAGCTTCAGAATCGTCTTCTCCTGTCCATCTTCCATCTCGATACCCTCCACGCACGATCGTGCGGTTTCGTGGTTGGATTATCGGCGAAGATCGCGGACAGTTGGAGTTTTCCAGTCCGGCGCTTTCGAGTATTCGAGCTAAGCAAATTCAATGTCCTCAGCGGACGTCCCATCCCGCTTGTCCGGGCGGTCGAACCAGACATACAGCGTAGGCAGTAAGAACCAGGCGAGCGGTCGAGATAGGGCGATTCCACCGATCACGACCGCTGCCAGCGGCCGCTCGACGGTGGCTCCGATTCCGGACGTCGCCAGAAACGGAATCAGCGCCAGGACTCCGATCAGTGCGCTCAGGATCTCGGGTCGAAGCCGCTCGGTCGCTCCGCGGACGGCTGCCTCACGTGCGGAGAGTCCGCGTCTTCTCGCTCGATTTATGAATGAGACCATAATCGTCCCATTTTGAACCTCCGTGCCGAAGTTGGCAATGTAACCGATGATCGCGGGCACAGAGATCGGAAGTCCTAAGAGCAGCAAGAGCACGGTACCCCCGATGATGGCGAGAGGAATTGTCGTAAGAACCACGATTGAGTCACGCATGGAGTTGAAGCAGGCATAGACGAGAATGAAAATGAGAAGCAACGATAAAGGCACCGCCCACGTCAGCGTAGCGATAGCGTGCTGCAGCTCTTCAACAGCGCCGCCCCAGGTGATCGTATAGCCCGCTGGAAGCCGCACCTCACGGGCGATCGCCCTTTTCGCATCGTCTACGATACTGCCCACGGATCGGCCCTGAACGTCCGCCAGAACTGCCACCCGTCGCCTCGCATCGATGCGGCCGATTTCGGACAGACCCTGTCGAACCTCCACGGTGGCCAGAGCGCTGAGAGGAATCTTCTGCCCGGAGGAGGCAGTTACGAGAAGGTTGCGGATGGCCTCGATATTATTTCGATATTGGGGCAGCAGCCTTACCTGAATGGCGAATTGACGTTCGCCCTGATAGAGAGTTGCCGCCTGGGAACCGCCGATCGCCGACTGCACGACGTCCATGACATCGGAGACGTTGATGCCGTATCGCGCGATAGCGGTGCGGTTGGGAACGATATCAAGGTCATCTATACCGGCGATCGGTTCCACGGCGACATCCGCCGCGCCAGGTATGTTCTTGAGAGTAGCCGCAATTCGGTTTGCCGTATCCAACAATACACCCGTATCGTCGCCGCGAACGAAGATGGCAATCGGGGTATTGAACCCTGAGATCAGCTCGTCATTCCGCATTTCGAGCTCCTGCGAGAACTCGAATTCCACGCCTGGCAGACGGGAAAGACTCTTTCGCAGTTGGTCCTCCAAGTCGGCTTTGTTGCGCGCGCCAACCCACTGTGAGGGTGGTTTTAGCGGAACAGATAGCTCGCAGTTGCTGACAGATTCGGGATCCCCTCCGAGTGATGCTCGTCCGGTGTACGCGATCACATGTTCAACGTTCGGATTAGCAAGGATCGTCCGCTCAAGCTGCATTGCGATACCGTTTGCCGCGTCGAGGGATATGCTCGTGGGAAGCGTGGCGCGAATACGAAAGTTGTTTTCGTCGAGGCTTGGAAGGAACTCGGAACCCGTCAAGGAGAACAGCCAAATGCTCATCGCCGTAACGACGATCCATACTAAAGTGATGTACCACGGACGCTGAATGGAACGATCCAGATTCTGTTCATAAGCATGCCTTAGCCAACGCACCAGCCGATTGGGTGGCGCCGGGTGGTCCGTTCTGAGCAGGACCGCGCACAGCGCTGGCGCCAGGACGAACGCCATGAGCACGGAGCCAACCATTGAGAAGATAATCGTAAGGGCGAGCGGAACGAAAAGTCTCCCTTCGATACCCTGAAGCGCGAGCAGCGGTATAAACGCGGCGATGACGATCAAGATCGCGAAGAGCACAGGTCGGCCGATCTGCTGCGCGCCCCGGAGCACGGCCTGGTCGAAGGATTCATGCGTGTGCAGGTCTTCCGTGACGTTGCGGTAGATGTTCTCCGTGATGACGATGCTGGCGTCTATCATCATCCCGATACTGATGGCCAGGCCTCCCAGGGAGAGAAGGTTCGCCGAGATCCCTGCCCGCCACATCAGCATAAAAGCGACGAGCATGCAGCCTGGCACTGCGAGGGCGGCCACCGTCGCGGCGCGAAAATTGCTCAGCAGAAGAAAGAGGATGAAAACAACCAGGATTTCGCCGGCGATCAGCGCATCGCGAACGGTTGTAACACTGTGGACGATCAGTATGGACTGGTCGTAGAGGGGCACGACGGAGACGTCCGCGGGAAGGTCCTTACGCAACTCAGTCAATCTCTGCTTCACGCGCGCGATGACGTCAGACGTGTTCGATCCGAGCCGAAGTACGGTTATGCCGGCAACGACCTCGCCCTTGCCATCCTCTGTGACCGCTCCTTGACGCACTTCCGCGCCGACCTGAACATTAGCGATGTTCTTGACATAGATCGGGATGCCTCGTCTTGATGTGACGACGATATTTCCTATGTCGTCCGCCGTCTGAATAAGGCCAATTCCGCGTACGATGTACTGGAGACCTCCATGCTGAACGAAGTTTCCTCCGCTGTTCTGGTTGTTCTTGCCGATCGAAGTGGAGACGTCATCGATGCCGAGTGAGTAGGCGCGAAGGCGGTCCGGATCGATCAGTACCTGGAATTGCTTTACTTCGCCTCCGAACGAGAGGTTATCCGCCACGCCTGGAACGGTCTTCAGGGCAGGTGTGATAACCCAGTCCTGAAGCGTTCGAAGCTCCATGTTCGATCGGATGGGACTCTTGACCGCGTAGATATAGATCTGCCCGGTACCTGTGTTATTGGGTCCCATAGACGGCGAGATGCCAGGCGGCATGGTAACGCCCGAAAGCTGTTGGAACACCTGGTCTCGGGCCCAATAGACGTCGGTGCCGTCCTCAAAGTAGACGGTGACCACGGAGATTCCGAACTTTGAGACGGATTGGATCTTTGTAGCTTTCGGGATTCCCTGCAGCGCAACCTCAAGCGGGTGCGTCACAAGTTTCTCCACCTCCTCGCTTGCGAGGCCGGTAGCGCTCGTGTCCACCTCTACCCGCGCGGGCGTAATGTCTGGAAATGCATCGATATTGAGACTGCGTACCGCCATTAGTCCGCCGACGATCACAAGGGCGCCAACAGTGAGCGCCACCAGGCGCTGGCGCAGAACACCCGCAAGGAAACGGTTAATCATCTCGACCTCTGCCGTTCGCTTTCAAGCTTACTCTGCTCCTGTTGGAGGAGTACGCCACCAACGACGACGATCTTATCTCCAGAAGCCAGCCCACTGTGAACGGGCGCGCGTCCGTTGACAACCGCGCCGGTTGTTATCGTTCGCTGGACATATTGACCGGGTGCGACTTCGACGTATACGATCTGGCGACTGCTCTCCTGAAGGATTGAATCGGCTGGAATCGCCAGTGATCGGGCTGCGCGGCGGCTCCCAATGAAGACGGTCGCAAACATGCCGGGTCGAAGCAGCCATCCGGGATTCTGAACGACCGTTCGCACGACAATCGTTCTCGTATCTGCGGTGACCTCGTTCGCGACGTACCCGACTCTTCCTGTAAACGACCGGCCCGAAAAGGCCGCCACTTGCACTCTAACGGGGTCGCTCAGATGGATGCCCGCGATATCTCTCTCGTAAACCTGCGCGTCCACGAAGACGCGATCGAGGTTTACGACCTTGATGAGCGGCGTCGCCGTATCTGTTATCTGGCCCACTACGACGTTGCGCGCCGTCACGATGCCGTCGATCGGAGAGACGACGGGAATAACGGCGTGGCCGTTTGCAAGCTGGGCGATGCTCGCGGACGGAGAAACGCCATAGAGCCTGAGCGAGCTCTCGGCGCCCTGAACCGCAACCTGCGCCTCGTCATAGTTGTCCTGCGCCTGCTGGAGCGCTTGTGAAACCGGTATGCCGGACCGATAGACGACCTGTGCGCGAGCAAACTGTTTCCGTGCTAGCTCCTGTGCAATCATGTCGTTGGTATGCGTATGTTCGTCCTGCAACACCTTGCTCTGCGCCTGCTGCATCGACGCCGCCCCATTCAGGTCTTGCAAGTAGATGCTCTGCTGGCGCTTCAGTTCCGATCCGGCCAGGGACTCCTGAGTGGAGGCCTGTTCCGCGGCCGCAACGGCGTTGTTGTATGCCGTATCGGCGTCCTCGAACTGCTGCTTTGAAAAGACTCCGCCGTTGAACAGGATCCTGGTACGATCCAGGTTAGCTTTGGTCGACGTTAGGTTTACTCTGGCCTGTCTCTGCGCGGAAAGCGCCTGCGCATATGAGTTCTGGGCATCTTCAACCGGCTTGCGGGTTATCTCTCCGAGGGCGACGAGCTGTTTGGTGTTTGCAAGGGTGAGCCGATCTAGCTGAATCTGCGCTTCGTCGCCGGCAACGGCAGCCTTAGCTGCTGCCAGCGATTTACGTGCATCCTCGATGGGCTGTTCGCTGATCGTGCCGAATCCTGCCAGCCTTCGCTGCTGGACAAGCTGATTGTAGGCCAGCCTGGAATGAGACACAGCGGTTCTGTAGGTTGCCTCCGCCTGTGTCAGGTCAATGCTGTCCACGCTTGCAATGACCTCGCCCCTGCGGACACGTACGCCTGTGGAAACTCGCACATCCGTGATCTTTCCAGGCAGCCGAGCCGTCACCTGAACGGTTCCACTGTCTGTTGGCGCAACTTCACCCGTCGGTTGAACAGACGGTGAGATATCCTCCTGGCCCACGGCTTTCGTCGCAATTCCCGCCAGCCCGCGGCCCGCGTCGTCCAGTTGGACCCCTGAGGTTCCTCCAACGGTTACCAGGCGTGCGCCGGTTTCGCCATGGTCGGAGGTCGTAGCGGCTTGCTGCGCATGGCAGCCGCTAAGGAAGAGCGCGGCCAAAAGGACTGCGGGTATCTCGCGAACAAGCGACGCCATACGTGATTTTGCAGATGTCAATGTGTCGACTTTCATGGTTGTCTCTCTTGGTTTCAATGGCCAGCCCATACTCGACATCGGCCGGTTCCAACCACGCCTCGCGGCGGATGCACTTGAGACCCATCGGTCTAACCTCACCGAAGTCGATGACCGACCCGTAAGTCTAGTGAGGCACCGGGCCGCTAATGGCTGAAACCAGCTCATCAAGAGCCTTGTGCTCCGCAAGCAAACTGTTGATATAACCTGTTCGCGCGCTTCGCAGCGTGGTTTCGGCATCGATCACCGGAAGTATCCCGGTAGCTCCCTGCTTGTAACCGAGCTGGGCCATGTCCCTGAGTTTAATGGAGGGATCGAGTATGTCCGTCAGATAACTTGCCAACAGAGTCTGTCCCTGGGTTACATCCAGCAATGCCTGGGCAACCTGTTGCACTACCTGCTGCTCTACCTGCTCCTTAAGCGCGACGGCCTGCTTCCGAGTCTCCTGTGCCGCTTTGATCGAATAACGCGTGCTGCCGAAGTCGAGGACTGGAAACCGTACGCTCAAAAGCACCGTGTCCGACGACTGTTGGAGGGATCGCTCATAGTCCACGGACAGGTCGGGGTATTGACCAGCGCGTGTCTGCTTTGTGGCGTATTCCGCGACATGTACTTGTTCAATAGCGGACTTCACAAGAGGGCGGTTCGCAAGCGCAACCCTGGTAAGCGAAGCCAGACCTGGCAGAGCTAGCGCGGGCAGCTGTGGATCGACACCTGATGTAATCTCCTCGGCGAGTCCGATTGATGCGTTGGGAGGGCGAACCAGAAGCATGTTGAGGGCCGCGGCCGCGGTTCGCTCGGCCCCTTGCGAAGATATGTACGCCTGTTGACCGTTCGCCACGTCGATGGAGGAGCGGATAACGTCTACTTCTGGAGCCGCGCCGGCCGCTTGTTGAGTGCGAATGAGCTGATTCACACGTTGCGACTCTTGCAAGCTCTCAAGGTTGAACCTTGTGATTGCCCGCGCCGCCGCAAGCGACCAATAGGCGTCGCGAATCTGCTGCCCAAGGGTGAGCTTAGTTTCATCCAGCAGATATCGAGTCACGCCCCATTGCGCCCTCGCGCCGGCCGCCTGAAAGTGTCGCTGACCGCTGGTATCAAACACCTCACCGAGGTCGAAGAATGTGTCAGCCCCTGCTCCGTTAAGGGTCGGAGCCGTACTCGTGCCCTGGGCATGAGTGATCGCGAGCTGCGGACTGGGGAGTACAGCGAGGGAGCGATAGGTTGCGGCTGCCGCGGCGGCTCCCGCAATGCCCGCCGTCGTTTGAGGATTGCGCGCGATACCGATCCGAACGGCATCGTCCACCGTCAGTGTGTCGGGGAGGACGCCGATTTGAAGAGAAGCCTGTACGTTAGGACGCGCCGTTATGGGGGTCGTAGTCCGCGTTGGCGCTTCCGCTTGCGCGTCGGCGGGAATAGTGAGAACGGTGATGAGAACGGCGGCGCCCATCCATGATGCAAAGCAGCTGCAAATCATGCTTAGGAGTTCCTTCGACAATTCAACAATCAATTCGGGAATCCACGAGTTGGGTGGTTGATTGTGAGATCTATTTCCGAGCATTCATGGAACGGCCCAGCAACGGTCCTGGCGAAAGCTACGTCGCCGTGAGCGCGGTGAGACACGAAGTGTCTCGTGGCTGATCCTGAAGCGCCCGATGCCGGATGCCTAACGAGGTCTGGCAACGGCGCTGAATGACGCAACAGCGCCATTCAGCGATACAAGAATCGGAAATGCCTACAAACCGAGGGTGTCAGGAAGCGGGCGGAGCGCGCGAGGAGAACGGAGAAACACAGACGGGCCGGGTTGAAAGTACCGGCGCGGGCGCAGTCACTAGCAGAAGAGTCAAGCCGACGTCGGGCGCGACCGACGTGGAGTGCGTCACGCTCAGGGCGAGCCACTCGCAAGCGGCGCAATCTCGCTGCTCTGACCCGATCGTTACTGTCAAGAGTCCCGGCCCAGCCGTCTGGCCGCGACGAGATGTCGCGCCGTAACGGCCCGAATTCGGACTCGTGTGCGTGTGCGCCACGGCGCCAAATGTGGACAGGAAGAGATAGAGCAGCCCCACAAAAAGCGGAGCTATGCGATTGTTCTTGGAGTTTGCCGGCAATCCAATCCTCAGGTCACGCTAGATCCCGGATCACTGATGTCGTGGCAAGCGCACCAGGAGGGAACGCCAATCTCATTATAGCACCATGTCTAGAGCGACTCAGGGACTGCTCATTGGTGCCGATCTTGAGCACGGAGAGAAACGCTTCCTGGGGAATCTCGATGCTTCCAAACTGCTTCATTCGCTTCTTGCCCTCCTTTTGCTTTTCCAGCAGCTTGCGCTTGCGCGTGATGTCGCCGCCGTAGCACTTCGCGATCACGTTCTTTCGGAACGCCTTCACAGTCTCGGCCGCGATGACCTTGCCTCCGATCGCCGCCTGGATGCGCACCTCATACTGCTGGCGCGGAACCACCTCTTTGAGCTTCTCCACAAGCATCCGGCCACGATCGTACGCCTTGTCGCGATGCGTAATGAATGAGAGCGCATCGACGGGATCGCCGTTCATCAGGACGTCGACCTTGACGAGTTTTGCCTCGCCGTAGTCGCTCAACTCGTAGTCGAAGCTGGCGTAGCCCTTTGTGCGCGATTTCAGCTGGTCGAAGAAGTCCATCAGTATCTCGGCGAGCGGAATGCGGAAATGGAGCATGACACGGTCCGGCACCGGGTACTCCACCTTGACAAAGATCCCGCGGCGGTCGCGCGCAAGCTCCATCACGGTTCCGTAGTAGGGGCTTGGCAGCATGACCACAGCCTCGATGTATGGCTCTTCCATGTGGTCGATCAGCGTCGGCGACGGCATCTGCGCGGGGTTGTCGATCTCTTCGATTTTGCCGTCGGTACGGTGGACCTTGTAGATGACGGACGGCGACGTGGCAATCAACGCGAGGTCGAACTCTCGCTCGAGTCGCTCTTGTATGATCTCGAGGTGCAGCAGTCCAAGAAATCCGCAGCGGAACCCGAAACCGAGCGCCGCAGAAGTCTCCGGCTCATACGAAAGAGCCGCGTCGTTAAGCTGCAGTTTGGCGAGCGCATCGCGGAGTTCAGGGTACTCAGCACCGTCCATCGGATACAGTCCGCAGAATACCATCGGCTTCGCCTTGCGGTATCCTGGCAGCATCTGCTTCGAGGGCCGCGCGGCGTCCGTTACCGTGTCTCCAACGTTGGCGTCACCGATGGTCTTAATGCTGCAGGCGATGTAGCCGACTTCGCCGGTCTTGATCATCTGGCCGATACGCCGCTGCGGTGCGAAGGTGCCGACTTCGATGACTTCGAACTCCTTGCCGGTGGCGATAAAACGTACGCGCTGGCCGGCCTTGATCTGCCCGTCGACAACGCGGACGTAGCAAACGACACCCAGATACTGGTCGAACTTACTGTCGAAGACGAGTGCGCGCAGAGGCGCATGCGGATCGCCTCCGGGCGCCGGAATTCGCTCAACAATCGCCTCCAGGATCTCCTCAATCCCGATACCGGCTTTCGCGCTCGCCAGTATCGCATTGGAGGCGTCCAGCGTCAAAACGTTTTCGATCTCTTCTCGGACACGCTCAGGCTCGGCGGCCGGCAGGTCGATCTTGTTGATCACGGGTATCAGCTCGAGATTGTTCTGGTACGCGAGGTTGACGTTCGCAAGCGTCTGAGCCTCGACGCCTTGTGCCGCATCCACCACCAGAAGCGCGCCTTCGCATGCCGCCAGCGAGCGCGAGACCTCATAGGTAAAATCCACATGACCGGGCGTATCGATCAGATTGAACTGATAGTCCTGCCCGTTCTTTGCGGTGTAGTTGAGCCGAACCGCGGTCATTTTAATGGTAATGCCGCGCTCTCGCTCGAGGTCCATCGTGTCCAGGAGTTGGGCCTGCATGTCGCGCTTCGAGATCGTGTGCGTTGCTTCCAGTAGCCGATCGGCGAGCGTGGACTTCCCGTGGTCCACATGGGCGATGATACAGAAGTTGCGTATGTGATCCTGTTTGACGGTTTGAGTCATAGTGACGGAAGTTACCTCTACCAACAGTATAGCATAGGGCCATTTTACGCGTCCGCCTCGGCTGCCGCATCGGAGTACATGGCAAGCGCGGCTTGATGCATCCCCAGAAGCGCCTCGTCGGCTGAAGCGAAGCGGTCCGGGCAGCGATAGTTCTCGGTCAGGCGACCGGTTGGACTGTGGGATTCGCTGGACCATGAGTACAGATTCCGGGGCGCCGGACAGGGACGGAACTGGATTCTGGATCCGTCAGGATAATCGATCAGCACGGTGTCGTCAGGAAACCGTGTTATCGTCAGAGCCCCCGATGAGCGCTGCCAGTTGCCCATCCAGAGGGCCTCGACCGTTCCAGGCTCCTCTTCCTTCGGCAGCGAAGTGGCGGAGGGCAGGATCGTCTCACGGAAGTGCGGTTGCCGCGGGGCAAATGTGATCTCTCGCTCCCCCATGATCTGTCGGTACTGTCTGGCTTGCTTTGCCTTCCACTCCGGATCGTTGAGCTTCCGCAACAGAAGCTTCCGCATTATCTCATCGTCCATCGCCACCTCAATACTATGCGCGTGCGCTAATTATCGGCACTTCAGGCTGATTGTACCCGGCTTGAGCCTGCCCGCATTTCCTAATCACCGCCGGATCAGACCCATAGAGACTCGCTCGTAGATTCAGGTTGGACTCCATGATAAATTTGTTTACAAATTTGAGGGACAGCGGTATACTGGATTATGGAATACGATCTAAAAGGGGGGTCTATGGCAATACAGACTCAGCAACTCGTCGAATCCCTGCCGCATTTTGCAACCCTGTTCAAGCTCGCTGATTCGAAAGGCGCGCGTGAGTGGCAGATTGTTCGGTGGCAAGAGACCGACCCGGGAGATGTTATTCCCAATATGGTCACTCCAGTGAAGCGAGTGGTTGGCGATTCACCGGAAGGCATAAACCAGTTCGGCAGTAGGACGCAGGCG
This sequence comes from Chthonomonadales bacterium, assembly GCA_038211235.1. Taxonomy (GTDB): domain Bacteria; phylum Armatimonadota; class Chthonomonadetes; order Chthonomonadales; family Chthonomonadaceae; genus DATGJU01. The sequence goes on from JBBQVV010000002.1 coordinate 65,470, forward strand.
TTGCGCGCATCGAGAGATCATATCAAGAGGACGCATCCTAGCGCCATTGAACGTGGGCATTGGGGTGTTTGGCAATGGATCGACAATGGTAGTACGCATTACCAGTCCGTGATGCCAATTACCGATCAATTGAGCGTGGCGCCGGGAGTCGTTATCCGCGAACCACGGACAGAATCCTACAGCCCACTCATCCGTGTCAGTGAGGAAGCGAACCGGCGACTGCGCGAAATGGCAGCCGAGACAGGATCGACCTTACAGTCGGTACTCGATAGTGCTGTAATGGAGTACTATCGCCAGTGGTTCTTCGGGTGTGCAGACGTGGCCTATCTTGCACAGGAAAATGACGCACGCTCAAGACAACAAGAGAGCGACGAACGGCGCGCCTGGGACACCGTGCTACTGGATGGGATCGATCGCGATGAAGTATGGCAAGACGATCGAACTGTTCGGTGTACGGGAAAGGTAACGCAAATTGCCTGAACCGCGTCGCGGCGAAATATGGCTTGGAAACCTGGACGCGGGCGCGGGACACGAGCAGCTTGCAAGGCGACCGATTCTCATCGTCTCCGACGATCAGTTCAACTCCGGTCGGGCAGGGCTCGTGATTATCATTCCATTGACATCTCAGCGGATGGGCATTCCATACCATGTAGTGGTCGCGCCACCGGAAGGTGGCCTCCGAGTTGAGCGTTATGTAAAATGTGAAGACATTCGTTCAATTTCTAAAGAGCGTCTGCTTGCCTGTTGGGGAGTAGTAACCCAAGCTACTCTGGGTGATGTCGAGCACCGACTGCGCATGCTCCTGAGACTCTAGCGATGCACAGGTTGACTCAGATATGAATGCGGACCTTTTAATTCGACGGCTCGCGGCGCAGGACCCTCAAATATTCGCCGCGGCATTTACCGCGATCGGGTGGAACAAGCCCGCCGCCCAGTACGAGCGCTACCTCGTCGAGCAGCAGCGTGGAGAGCGGGTGGTTCTCGTCGCGGAGTCGGAAGGCATGTTTGCGGGATACTTGAATGTGATCTGGCGGCCGGACTATCCGCCGTTCCGGGAGCAGTGCATTCCGGAAATACAGGACTTCAACGTGCTGCCGCAATATCGCAACGAGGGAATCGGCAGCCGGCTGATGGAATCTGCCGAGCGCGTGGCAGTGGAACGCTCACCCATTGTAGGGATCGGCGTCGGGTTGGGCGCGGACTATGGGCCGGCACAGCGACTTTATGTTCTGCGCGGCTACGTTCCGGACGGCCGAGGGCTGGTACACAACAATCGGTTCCCGCACTACGGCGACCAGGTCACGGTGGATGATGATTTGGTTCTGCATTTCACCAAGCAGTTAGAGTCATGACGAACGCGCCGCAAGTAGATCGCCGTGAAACGAATTGGTTCTAGCTATGGTCGGGATTATCCGTCCGGATGTTTCGAGTTCTCCAGTTCGTCTTCGCGTAACTGTTCCCCGATTACGCGGCAGCCCTATTGGCTCGACCGAACCAGGCTCCCTCTGCTCCAAAGACCGCCAACGAGATCCAGACGAGGATGAAACCGACTAACTGCGCCGGAGTGAAGCGTTCGTGAAAGGCGACCGCGCCAAGTAAGAACTGTAGGGTCGGACCGATGTACTGGAGAATGCCGACCTGTGCGAGAGGAATTCGCTGCGCGGCAGCGGCAAAGAGAACGAGTGGCAGCGTCGTTACGAATCCCGACGCCAGGAGCAGAATCACCGTTGACGCTCCTACGTGAAGGAAGCCGGCCTCTCCCAAGCGAACCTGCCACGCGAGGTAGATAGTTGCGGGAACAACCAGCAGGCTGGTTTCAACGGTCATACCGACGATCGATCCCAATGGCGCAATCTTCTTCACCATCCCATAGAGACCGAACGTAAGGGCCAGCGCGATGGCGATTCTAGGAAACGTTCCGTAGGCCAGAGTAAGATAGACCACCGCCGCGCCCGCGAGTGCGATCGAGGTCCATTGGCCGGGCCGAAGCCGCTCCCGAAAAAACAGGACTCCGAGCAGCACGCTGAGAAGCGGGTTGATAAAATAGCCCAAGCTGCTCTCGATCACGTTGCCGATGCTGACTGCCCAGATGAATACGAACCAGTTTGCGCCGATCAGCAGGGCCGCGGCTAGATAGAGTCCCACGATCCGCGGACTCGAATAGGCGGAAATGACGCGACTCCAGCTGCCGCGAACCGCCGCAATACCGCAGAGCGTGAGGTAGGACCAGAGGATGCGATGGCAGATAAGCTCTCGCGGGGCGATCTGATGCAGCGCCTTCCAGTAGACGGGGAACAGTCCCCATGCGACGAATGCGCCGACAGCGTACCAGGAGCCGCGGTTCACCCGTCGCTCCGAGTTGAGGCCGAATTGTTGGACATGGAGGAACGTGTCTGAGGCTCGATCATGGCACGTACAGTGTATCCGATTTCCGCGCCAGGTTCGCGCATTGTGTCCGCCGGTATAGGGCCTGAGTGCTTGAGTAAACATAGCAGGCGGACATTTTACCATTGAGTGGATGATAATGCGCCATCCGTCATAGTTCCAGCAAGGTCGAAGTATAACGGCAGTACACTTGGATCAGTCCATTGGGCTGGCCCGGAGTTGCAGGATGGCGCGAATGCGTTCGAGGGACATAGTAGCGAGGCTCACGGCTATCGGTGTAAGGTACGCGCTCTGCGTCGTGACACTCTCCGTTTCAACCGCGGTCTCCGCGCAGTCCGCCGCGATCGCGTCTACCGTGCGTTGGCACCATTTGGTGCTCCACTCTGAGACGGCAACTAGATTGGCGCTCACGCGGAGACAGTGTCTCCGTTCACAACGATCGTCACCGCAATCAGGTTATGCGGCGCAGCCTCAGTTATACTAAGCATTGTGGAAACCTTATCCCCCGAAGTTCAACTAGAAGTGTTTATTGCGAAGTATTCGCCGGAGATCGGAGACTTCGCGCGCGAGACGCTTGCGAAGCTGCGGTCGCGCCTGCCGCCTGCCTTTGAGATGGTCTACGACAACTACAACGCGCTTGCGATCGGATTCTCGCCGACGGAGCGAGTTTCCGACGCCGTGTTCTCTATCGCCCTCTATCCGTCCTGGGTGAGCCTCTTCTTTCTGCAGGGCGCGGACCTTGTCGACCCGAACGGGCTACTACGCGGCGCTGGATCGACCGTGCGCCATATCCGGCTGAAGGACCCGAACGACCTGGATAGTCCGATGGTGGAGGATCTGATCGGCCGGGCGCTGGAAGGCGCGCGCGTACCTTTCAGCGGTGACGGGCCGCGAAGGATGATCATAAAATCCGTGTCCGCAAAGCAGCGCCAGAGACGGCCAGGAAAGTAGACTAGAGGTCCCGGAATTTATCACGCCGGTGAGTTACGAAGATCGTCCGAGACCGTTGGGAGCCTCCGCCCTCAGAAGCTCGTCACGGTCCGTTATCGCGGGCGAGTTCACAGGTCGTACCAG
>JBBQVV010000003.1:0-48062 GCA_038211235.1 Chthonomonadales bacterium
ATATCCGACGATTACCATGAACATAAACCGGTCGAGCTGAGCTTCCGGGAGAGGGTAGGTGCCCTCCTGCTCGATGGGATTCTGCGTGGCCAGGACGAAGAACGGCTCCGCCAGGCGATGCGACTGCCCTCCGACGGTCACCTTGTGCTCCTGCATGGCCTCAAGAAGTGCGGCCTGGGTCTTGGGCGGGGTGCGGTTGATTTCGTCCGCCAGGATCATATTGGCGAACAATGGTCCCTGTAGGAAGACGAACTTTCGTTCCCTGGTGAGCGGATCTTCCTGAATGATCTCGGTACCGGTGATATCCGCGGGCATGAGGTCCGGCGTGAACTGGATTCGCTTGAAGGACAGCGCTAGAATTCTTGAAAGCGTGCTCACCAGCAGCGTCTTGGCGAGCCCGGGCACACCGACTAGAATGCAGTGACCCCGCGCGAATACCGAGATGAGAAGCTCCTCGATTACGGCGTCCTGACCGATCACGACGCGTCCGACCTCGGACCGGATCGAATCGAAGGCTTCGCGTAGCCTCTTTAGACGGACGAGATCGTCCTGGCCGGTGACGGGTAGGTTCGACGGTGCGGTCTGAGCGGCGGACATCGAAGTGGACTCGCTTTCTGTAGGAATCGGGCGATCGATAGCTGGTTGCAAGCGCCTGTCTCGGCGGACATCAATCCATGCTTAGAAATCGTAACTTGTGTCGCCGCCTCGTACCTATTTCCGATGCAGGCAATATGACAGTGTGATCAGGCTATAGCTGGTGACCAGCGAGGGCTGATTCTCCCAATATCGAGCGTTGCTGTTGAACCAGGAGCCGTCCGGGTGCTGCGCGGCTACGATAGCGCCCGAGAGGTCATGTGCCCAGTCATGTCTGCCGCCCCTGGAATCCTTGACGATCCTCTGGCCGTAGACATCGAGCGTTTTTGCCATCGTGTGGTAATAGTAGTACAGGGACGTGCTTCCCATGCCGGGATGTTCGGTAACGGTGTAGTGATCGCGGATCCAATTCCAGGCGGCCTGAGCGCGCGGATCGCTTCGGTTGACGCCAGCATATATGTAGCTTTTTAGACCCGAATACGTCATCGAGCCGTAGGAAAGGTGCCTCTGCAGCGACTTTCCCTCGTCGGCTGGCGTGCCTCCCTGGCTCGTATAGACGAATCCGCCGTCGTTCGGACCCTCCTTCACCCAGGCCTGGTCGTTGCTCTCCTTGCGGTTCTGTACTCGCTGTAGAAAGATGAGCGCCTTCTTGAAGGCCGGAGCTCCGGAAGGCGTGTCGCCTTCATGCAGCGCTTCCAGAGCGAACTGGAGGTTGGACAGATCCGGATGGGTGTCGTCCCCTGGATCGTCACCGTAACCGATACCTCCATACATCGGGCTGCTCGGAGATATCCCTTCGCCTTCGTCGAACTGAACGCGTTCTAGATACGCAAGAGCTTTGCGGATCGCGGGCCGATAAACCGGATTCCTTGTTTCTATCAGCGACATCACCGCCAAGCAGGTGTTGTAATTCGGCAGTTCGATTGCGGGATTCGCCGTGCTGCAGATACTTCCGTTCGGCTGTACGGACCTTAATAGGAACTGAACTCCCCTGGCGACTGCCGGATCGTTAGTCTCGGACTTTCCGTTGCGGAGCAGCCCGGATAGCGCCAGAGCCGTCGTGGCGGGATAGTGGCCCCACGACCCGTCCGTCTCCTGTGTCCGGTGCAGATATTCGATGCCTCTGGCTACCGCATGCTGGGCTCGTTGAACTGCGGCATCCGGCGGTGCCGCATGTGCGATACCCATCATTGCCGCAATCACGGCGGCTGACAGAATTCCGCTAAGCCGATAAGTCATCGTCGGTCTCCTTTCGTCGGTGATGGCCGATACCCTGTTGCCCGCAGCCGCGAAAGCCCGATCGCAGCGATCGAAGGCTTCCACGTGGTCGCCGATGGGCCTGCCTATCGATAGGCCCGGCGCAGGATTACCGAAGCGAGTGCCAGTGCCGCCAGCGCTTCGCTCGCAAACAGGGCGCTAGATACGAGTGGCGACGGATACTGGAACGGGTACTCCGGTGCGATCGTGCGTTCATAGATCCAGGGTAGTCGCAACACATCCATGCCGAGTGCCGTCGTTGCCGCGGTCGCCGGGTTCACGAGCAGCAAGCCGTCGATAATTCCGGTGGGATTCTCCATCTGTCGTACGACGGGGTCGAACAGGAAGAGTCCGCCAAGCGACAGCGCTGTAACGAGCAATGTGATGCCCCCGCCTCGCCCCCAGTTGCGACCTGGACGCCTCCGTATGGCAAACAGAAATCCGGTTGCGCCGGTGCTGAGCAGCGCCGTAATCAGTACCAGGTGCAGGATCAGGATCGCGGCGTATCCGCTGCTCGTGCCCGGCAGTGGGCGCCAGGCGACCTGAACTCCCAGGCCTAGCGCACAAGACGCCATCAGCGCGCCGACCAACGGCCAGAGCCCTGCGAGGAGGCGACCCGCGCAGAGGTCAAAAGGAGTCAGTCGCGTGAGGAGCATCCCTTGGGTCTCCTCGAACCGCGAGGCGGGGGGCGCCGTAAATGCGCCACATAGCCCTGCAATGGGCAGGTACAAGAGGGGCGCCGTCAGCGCGGACATATCCAGCCACCGATGCATGAAGCGCGGGATGTCGCTCGAAAGCTCTCGCATGGGCATATTGGCCCCCACCACGCCGAGCGCTATCGCCACGTGGCACGTCACGAGCAAGAGAGTCCAGATCAGATCCCTCCATGCCCGCCTGCCGCGCATGGTGTGCTTGAAGACGACTGGCACTCCCATTCCAGGTACGAGGCGCCTCTTGCTGCCGTGGTGCGTGACAGGACGTCCGGTGAGCATCAACGCTTGCCGCCCTTATTGGTCGCCGTTTCCGGCTGCTTTGCCATCGGCGCAACCGCTCGAACCTGGAGCTCGATATGTGTGCCGCGCTTCGGTGTCCGCCTCGGGTCGACGAGGTATGCGTTGTTGCCGCCCTCGCGGAGAGGGTTGTCGAGGATCGCTGCAGGATCATGCCAGACTGCAACGAGGGACTTTTCAAGATCCGCCTGGAATCCCTGCTTCACGATCCGGGATCCGGTGAAGACCCAGTCGTGGTGCGGCATCGGCTGCCGTGACCCGCCAAACATGACCATCTCTTCCGCGCGCACGATGTGCTTCGAGCCCTCATTGTCCCTCCAGCGAATGCGAAGCTCGACGGCGTCGCCCTGTGGTATCCCCTTATCGCCCTGCTCAGACAACACGTTCTTCGGCTCCAGATCGAGCATCAGTAGGGCCAGCTGAAAATGCAACGGACGCACATCGATACGGAGCAAGCTTTCGTGCGTCTTGCCGCCCGGCGCGACGGCCAGATACTCGATTGCGCCTTCGTCCATATTGATCTCGCCTGGGCAAACAATGGTGCGCTCCGTGGTGTCCACCAGTGCGGCTCCAACGCGATAGGTGTGTTCGGTGATCTGTTCGATCGCCGGTGGACGCTTAACTCCTCCCGGCGTCACCTTGTGGCTGCCAGGAGGGGACAGGGCTGCGATTGCGCCGATCGAAGCGGACATCGATACGATCAGCAGCGCGAGGAGGTGATTCGCGGGATTATTGCAACGGCCCAACGCAGCGTGGTGGCCGAGAATAGGATACCAACGACGGCTTCCGAAGGACTCGACTCGCCGGGGGCGACTCCATGGCATCTCGGGCCTATTTCTGGTAGATCGGCAGCAGGCCGGCGGGGACCTGAAGCACGAGAATTGCCATCGCGGTCGCGTATTCAGCTCCGGCTTCGGAGCCTGCCGACCAGCTTCCATCGGAATTGCGCTCTCGGAGGAGTCGATCGCGCACCATCGGGTACCACTGCTTCCAGTGATCGCCGCCGACCTGATACATGGCTTGCGTGATGTAGTACAGAGTGTAGAAATAGTGCTCACGATACGGCCATTCATTACCGGATCCCAGACGATGCGTCTCGAGGTAGCGTATACCGCCCTGGCACTCCGGCGAATCCTTCAAGCCCGCCATCATGAGCGACAGAATCCCCGCGCCCGTCCTGGCTGGGCCGGATAGCTGCTGCCCGACCTGGTAGTTGAATCCCCCGTCGGTAGCATAATTGGAGCATTTGCGCATGTAGATAATGGCGCGGTCGATCGTCGCCTGGGATACACGGATTCCGGCGTTCTTTGCCGCCCGAAGCGCCAGAACCTGAACGACGGTCACGGAGATGTCGGCGTCACCCTTTGCCGGCTGGTAGCGCCACCCCCCATAGGCTCGCTGCTGGCTGGTGTCATCGGTCTGGGAGTCTTCGATCAATCGCACCGCGGCCTCGATCTTCGGTTTCAGGTCCTTCCTGTGAGTCATGCCGAAGACCTCGCACAGTGCGAGCGTTGCGAAGCCGTGGCCGTACATGGGCTGCCCACTGCCCTGTCCGGCGTTTATGAAGCCGGGCGGCGTATATTGGCCACCCCGTTGAACGCATTTCGCAAGCCAGTCGACCGCCTCGCTCATCGCCAGCCCGTATCTGCCGCGGTTCGGCTGGTGCCCGGCTGCTAGGTAGGCGAGCAACGCGAGGCCCGTAATGCCGGTGTCAGAGGGATAGCCGCCGCTGGACCAGTGGCCGTCGGCCTGCTGATGCGACGTCAGATACGCAAGGCCCGCGTTGACCGCCGCCTCCGACTCCGGCGTTCCAAGGTACTCCCGAGCTTCTACGTCCCAGGGCGAGACAGTCGTCGTTCGTCTCGGTACAGTTCTCCTCTGAGCACTCGCCGGCCAGGCACAAGCCAGTAACAGAGCGGACAGTCCGATCGCGGTCAAATGGCTTACCGTCTGCATGCGCTACTTGCCTCGCTTCTCCCCGAAATATCGCTTGACGAGGTCACGGTATTCGGCGGGTACGGGGTCATTGCGTCCGTCACGCATTACGCGCTGCTGGCGGGCATTCAGGTCTCCGAAGCCTTTGCCGCCCCGGCCGTCGGATGACAGCAGACCGCCCTTCTGCGTATTGACCAGGCGACTGAAGGCGTTGCGGTCCGGCGTGCTTCCGGGCTGCTTGCCGGGAACGGGCATAGGCATGCCCTGTCCGCTCGACGCCTGCTGCTGTTGTAGCTGCTGCTGTATGGCCTGTTGTGCTGCCTTGACTGCCTGATCGAGGTGCTGAATGGCCTGGTCTTGATGGCTCTGTGTCGGCTGGCCTGTCTGCTGCTGGCTGAGTTGACTGCCGGCCTGGTCGATGTGCTGGGTCGCCTGCTGAATCGCCTGCTCGAGACCCGGGACGTCGCTCAGCGACTTTGCCGCGCCGTTGGCGATGTCGCTCGTCTGCCGTTCTCCCTGTGAGAGGTTGTCGGCCTCCTGCTGCTGACCTGGATTGAGAGGCTGGTTTGCGCGCTGCCTATCGAGCTGACCTGTATTCTGCCGAATCTGTTTTTGCAGTCCCTGGGCGAGCATCAGTTCACCGAAGGCGGCTGCCTGCTGCTGCTGCTCCGGCGACATTCCGCTCTGCTGCTGCTGCTGTTGCTGCTGGGAGTTCTGATGTCCGCCCTGTGCCTGCGCCTTGAGTGCCTGGGCGATCGTCTCCAGAGTCTGTCCTGCTCGATCCTGGGCCTTCTGCGTGATCTCTCCGGTGTTCGGACGAGTCTGATTCAGATTCTGCGTCGCGGGATGCATCTGTTTGGAGGCGGTCTGCAGCGCTTGCTGAAACGCCGGTGACGGAACATTGTCGCCCAGGGCCTTAGCCTGCTCCTCAAGACTCTTCTGCCGCTCTCCGGTCTGGAACAGCTCTTTCCGATCGTTGTCGCTCAACGGGCCCTTCTGCTGGCTGTTTTGCAGTCGCTGAGTCGTATTCTGAACGCCGCGTTGGATCTGCGCGAGACGCTCGACCTTTTCCGCCAGCTCCTGCGCGGCCTGCTGCTGCCGCATCTGCTGAGCGGCGTTCTGGGCCTGGTCCGCAGCGTTTTGAAGCTGTTGTGCAGCGTTCTGCGCGGGCGCCTGGGCGGATTGAGGGCTGTTCTTACTCAACTGTTGTCCGGACTTGCTTTGACTGCTCTGCGCGTTTTGCGCGCTCTTCCGCGCTTGCGGCGCACCATTCAAGCTCTGCTGAGCCTGTGCAGTTTGGTTCTGAAGCTGCTTCTGTTGGTTCGCCAGGTTCTGACTCTGCTGCGCGCTCTGGCTCTGGGAGGTCTGGTTTGCCAGTTCCTTCTGCTGCTTCGCGAGCGCCCGTAGGTCTTCGGCCGTCTTTTCCAGACGGTCGGCCGCCTGGCGAGGCGTCTCGTTGCCGTCCTGGTTTGCGGCCTCCTTGGCGATCTCCGCGGCCTTTGCCAGTGCGCTGGCCGCCTTGTCTTGTTGGGGCGCGGCGCGGTCCGGATTGTCTTTCTGCAGACTCTGTTGGGCCGACTGCTGATGCTGACCTACCTGTCCCTTTTGGAGTGACTGCGCGGCGTCGTTTAGCGCCTTCGCCTGCTTATCCTGTCCCCGCTCCCGGGCAGATGTCGCGGCGGCCTGAAGCTGGTTCGCGAGCCGTTGCGTGTCCTGTGTGATCTCGGCCTGGTGCTGCTTTTCAAGATTGAGAGCCGCGCGGTCTTCGGGCGCCATCGCCTTGCCGGGGCTCTGCTTCTTCTGGGCGTTGATATCCTCGGCCAATGTGTGCGCAGCGTCCGCCCGGTCCTGCTGCTCCTTGGCGAGGCGAAGAAGCTCCTTCGCCAGGTCTTCCGCGGATGGCGCCGGCGATAGTTTCTCCTGTGCCCTTTCGATGTCTCGCTTGATGTCCGACTCCTGACGGTCCGCCGTCGCCAGGCTCTGCTGATGCGCAGTCGAGCCCGACTTTTGTGGCTGCGCATGCTGCACGTTATCCGCGGCGGAAGGCGCCTTTTGCTGAGCGATCGCGCTCAGCAACTGCTCTGCCTCGTCACGGCGCGCCAACTCGGACTTGGTCGCCAGATTATTGTTCTCCAACTGGGCGCTCGTGTCCGCGATGCGTTGAGCAACCGACTTCGCCTCGAGGGCGATGCCTCGCTCAGCCTCCTGGGCTTTCGACAGGCTAGCCGCGCCCGCTTGCTGTTCTGCTTTTCTGAGCAGGTTCTGCGATTGTATCTGCTGCCGGCGCAGCTCGGCGAGGGCGGCCTGCTCCGCCGCGATCTGTTCTCCCAGCCGCTTCTGTATTTCGGCAAGGCTAAGCACATGTACATGGAAAGCGACGGATCGTCCCGTGTGCGGCCCATCGACTGTGTCGTTGTCTGTTGCCGACACGTAGTAGGTGATCGTGTCGCCCACGTTCGGCCTGACGCTTGCGATGTGCCATCGTTCCGCCACGTCAGCCAGCGGTTTTCCCGTCGGACCTGGCAGGCCGAGCGCGCCACTGGGACCAGCAGCCTTTCCACCCATTGCCGCGTCGTGCTGCATATCGTAGACGAGACGCATGCTATCGATGCCGTAGTCGTCGGCGCCGTGCGCGACAAGCGGAAGACTTCCGCCTGGCTGAAGATCGATGTCTGTGGTAGGACGCGAGATTTGGACCGTAGGCGTCTGATCTTTCAGGGCGCGAATCTCGTACTGCGGCGCCCCGGGGTTATCGAATCCGTGATGATCGACGAGGTGGAGACTGTACGACGCGTCACGCCGAACGGAAACGGAACCCGATACCCGGTCATGGTTTACCGTCCACATGCTATGTGGCTTGCCGTTGAGCATAAACTCGGCCGTATTCAGGGGCTTGTTCGCGCCCGCAACGATAGCGACTTCGGAGCCCGTCGGCGCTGCAATACTTCCACCGCTCTCGTTCATGGTTAAAGGCTGCTTGTGCGTATAGGTTGGAAACCGTATCGTCATTCGGAGGTTGAGGAGCGTCGGCCGGTCCTCGACGGAGACCGTCTTTTCATTGGAGCGGCCGTCGTTTGCCTCGGCATACATGACAACGCTCTGCGGCACGCTGTCGATATGGTAGCGGAACTGGCGAGGAGGCGCCGCGTCCGCTGCGCGGTTTTCGCCGGGCAGGTTCGCCGTCATCGTATGATAGGTCGGGGCTTCAGGAGCCTGGCTGTTGGAGACTGCCGACGGGTGACCCAACTCGACGGTCTTCCAGGTCGAATTTGCATCGCCCGAGGCGCGATAGTGGAGTCTGCACTTTTCCGCAGCCGTTCCGCGCGTAATGACAGCCACCGACAGCCCGGCGCCGCGGGGCAAGATGCGCGCCGACGGCTGCACCCAGATTCGCGTATTGGCCCACGGCGCGACGTCGGCATGTGGATTGGCCATTCGCTTCATCCAGTTAGCGAATGCGTCCGGCGCCAGCGCGAAGTGCAATGCCAGCAGGCCGATTGTGAAGATAGCAGCCAGCACGGCAACGCGCAAAGGCCTTGTATCGACCGCGCGCATAAAATTGAGGTCGACGGAATCACGCTGCGTCTCCTCAGCAAGCGCTACGGAGATGGCCTGGGAGAAGCCTGTGCTCGTGGATCCGCCCGTTGCGGTAGCCAGTGCCGGCATCAAGCTGATTGTCGTAAGTAGGCGCTCATTCAGCGCGGGGAATCGGCGCTCGACGTCGGCTGCGATATCGGCATCTGATAACCGAATCCGTACGGCACGCAGCCACAAGCTAAGCAGCACGACAATTCCAATAGTGGTGATCCCGAGACGCCATAGCTCTCGTGCCGAAGCCGAGAGCGCCAATAGCCGGTCCGTATGGTAGCAGGTAAGTGCCGCAAAAATGACGGCGCTGATCGCCCAGGCCACTCCGCCAAACAGCCGTGTCACTCGCCACCAGCTTCTCGTGGCTGCCAGCTTGCGCTGCAGAGGCGTTCCGATCGGTTCCATGTTGCTCAGCTTGTCTCCCGGCACTTACGAGATGCATACCTCAGTTGAGGGGCCGTCCTTGACGGATGACCTATCTGTCCGGTAGGTCCCTCAAGTCTGAAAGGTCCGAAAACCTGCGGACTACCGACGACAATCGCCTCGCGTGACCGGGAAGAAGTGAGCGGCGGCGCATCCCGGAAGCATGCGGGGCGAACTTGAATCGTCCGGTTGAGGTCGGTGAAACCCCCGGCTCGTGTTTGATATTAGACTGAGGCACATCGGGAAAGTTACGGTCTGGTCCCGTGCCGGCAATCCGGCGCGCCATCAATGAAATATGGCCTTGTACATATTCGGCGCGCGGGGTCGAAATCCTCCATCGCGGCGCTTGCTATCGGCCGCACAAAGGGCGCCTCCCGACTCGCGGGATGATCGGCGACCGTACTAAGCTGCCGCTCGGAAGGAATGCCTTGACCAGGCGAGGAACACTATCACGCAATCCGTGTGCTGCCGCGATGTCTACAGTGGCTCACAACGAAAACGGGGTTGGGCGCAAGGAGTTCACCATTGGAACCGCTTATCATTCGAGCTCCGATCATTCAGGCGGCCATCGACGTGCTCACGATCGACGACGCGCTCAGGATTGGCGAGTCGTGCGTCAAGGCAGGCGTGGACTGGCTGGAGGCAGGCACTCCTCTGATCACGTTTGCCGGGGTCGAGGCTATCGGCGCGCTAGCGCGCGCCTTTCCGGGGATACCGGTGTTGGCGGACTACAAGATGATGGATGGCGTCATGAAGTATGTCGCGGAGACCGCGCGTCAAGGCGGCCGGCTTGCAACGATCTGTGCGGTATCCAGCGATTCGAGCATTCGCGAGGCGGTGCGCGCCGCAAACGAGCACGGTATCACGCTGATCTCCGACCTGTATGCCTGCCCGGACGTACCTGGCCGCGCGGTTGAGCTCGGCGCCATGGGAGTTCACTCCGTCTACGTACACTGGGGCGCCGACCAACGTAAAGAAGATCCCGATCACGACGCCCTTCACGGTTTGCACGGAGTGGCGATGCACGCATCGATACCCGTTGGCGTCGGTACATTTAGCGTTGAGGACGGCGAGCGAGCGTTCCGTGAGGGAGCGACTATCGCCGTCGTCGGAGTGCCGCTTATTCAGGCGAGCAATGTTGAGGAGGCGTTCCGGGAGTACGTAGATCGTGCGCGCCAGGCATATAGCGAGCGCTTATCGACGCGGGAGTCATGAGTCAGACTTCGCAGATGAGGACGAGTTGCGGATTCGGACTCGCAGGCATCGGCGGCGAGCAACGTACCGCGGTAGTCCCTCATCAACGGATTCGCGATTACCCAGTTTTCATTTCCGCGGGTGCGGATTGCAGCGCCGCCACGGCGCCGGCGGGATCCTGGATGACGCAGATCGTACCGTACGAGCCCAGGTCGCGCGGCTCGATCAGCACTTTGCCTCCCAGCTCCAAGCACGTCGCGATACTCGCGTGGACGTCGGTGACGCTAATGTATACCAGCCACTGCGCCGGGAAGTTTGCGTTCATGCCGCGCGCATGGCAGATACCCGCGACGGCTCCGCCGCCATCGGGCGGAATCATACTAAAGTCTGCGTAGCCGCCCATGTCGGTCGGCTCGCTGGTCCAACCGATTACAGCCTCATAAAACTCACGAATGCGCGGGCACTCCGCGACCGTCAGGTCCAGCCATCCGACCGTGCCAATGTTCGCCATAGTCCGTTTGCTTACTAGTCGATCGAGTTCGGCGCGCGGGTGGCTAGCCTACAACGCGACAAGCTGCGCGGCTTCCATTCCGTGGAATGCACGGATCAGCCGCATGACTTCTTCGGAGATCGGCTCGTCGACGAGCAATACCATGATGGCGCGGCCACCGGTCGACTCGCGGCCTACGTGCATGCCCGCGATATTGATCTTATTATTACCGAGTAGCGTTCCGACGTTGCCGATGATGCCAGGCTGATCGTGGTGCCAGGTGACAACCATGTGACCGAACGGATGGATGTCGACATGGTAGCCGTCGATATGAACGATGCGCGCCTCCTGTCCATAAAGCGTTCCACAGATCGTTCGCTCGCCGCCAGGGAACCGTACGTGTATCGACAGCAGACACGTGTGCTCTGGCGAGGTACGGCTGTGCGACTCCTTCACGTGGATTCCCCGCTGTTCCGCAAGCACCGGCGCATTCACCAGGTTGACCGGCTCATCGAGTATGGGCGTAAGTATGCCCTGGAGAGCCGCGCGCGTGATGCTTTCGGTCGGCAGACCGGCAAAATCCCCGCTGAAGATCACCTCCACGCTCTCGACCGGCCGACCGGTGCCCGACGTGTCGCGCGCAAGCTGACTGTGCAGGCTGCCGATCTTCGTTGCGAGCACCAGGAACGGCGCGACTCGCGCCATCTCATCGGCGGAAACCGCCGGTAGATTGACCGCGCTGCGCGCGGGCTTGCCCTGAAGCACGTCGGCTATCTGTTCGGAGATATCGATCGCGACGTTGACCTGCGCCTCTTCCGTGGACGCGCCAAGATGCGGCGTGACGACGTTCTCCGGGAGCGCGAGAAGCGGATTGTCCGGCTCAGGCGGCTCCTTGCTGAAGACGTCGAAGGCCGCGCCTCCCACCTTACCATTTCGAATGGCATCTGCGAGCGCGCTCTCGTCCACGATTCCGCCCCGCGCGCAGTTGATGATCCGGACGCCACCTTTCATCTCCGCAAGCTGCGCGGCGCCGATCATGCCGCGTGTATCGTTGTTAAGCGGAACATGGATGGTGATGAAGTCGCTGCGGAGATAGATCTCCTCGACAGAGACCAGCTCAACGCCGAGACGTCGTGCGCTCTCGGCGGTCGCGAATGGATCGTATGCGATGACGGTCGTTTCAAAGGCCTTCATGCGCTGAGCAACGCTGCGGCCGATCTTGCCAAATCCGATCACGCCGACCGTCTTGCCATAGATCTCAGTCCCCACAAACTTTTTACGCTCCCACTTGCCGGCGCGAAAGCTAGCGTCTGCCTGAGGTATCTTGCGCGCGAGCGCCAGCAGCAGTGCCACCGCTAGCTCGGCGGCCGCCAGTGTGTTGCCCTCCGGCGAGTTAACAACGACAATACCCTTCTGAGTTGCGGCGGACACATCAATATTGTCCACGCCCACTCCTGCCCGCCCGATGATCTGAAGCCGCTCCGCGGCAGAGAGAATGTCCGCCGTGACCTTTGTTTCGCTCCGAACCGCGAGTGCGGCGTAGTCTCCGATAATCGCTTTTAGCTCGTCCGGCCTGAGTCCGAGCTTGACGTCCACTTCGACCCCGGGTATGGCCCGCAGCCGCTCTATTCCGGCCTCGGAGATTGGATCGCTCACCAGCACCTTCGGCATCTTCAGGACCTCTTTCTCGGCAGGAGTCTCACCGCCCCTGTTCAGTGTTCTTTCGACAGGATACCGAATTGGCTAACGAGGAGTCAAATGAAACGGTGCGCCGGTAACCGGCGAGGCGCTACTCTCGCTTTGCCCGGCGGATTTGGAATCCGTCCAGTTCACCCAGCCGCGCCATCTCCTCCTCGAACTCCGCCCTTTCGGCCTCCGGGTCACGCCGGGGAGTCGGCCGGGCCGAGCCCGACCCTCCTGATACGGGTTCGGGTCTCTCATCCCTCATTGGCGGAGCGAGCTTGTCCAGTCCGGTCTTCTTCTGCGTCTGAAGCGTTTCGGTATCGGTCTCAGCGACGCGGGAAAGCTCGGCTTTCCAGTATCCCTCCTCGAATCGAAGCTGAAGCGCCGGAATGACGACCGGCGGGCGCGGCTTGTCGCCGTCCGCCGATCCCCCTCGCTTCCGATTATGCACTCCCAGCCGAGCCATCTCCGCCTGCCAGAGCGCTTCGTCGTGCCGCTGCCTATCCGCGAGCCCGGCGGCTGCGATCCGCTGACGCTGTTGTTCTACTCTCTGCAGGCGCTCCTCATGGCGCGCGCGCTCATTCGTCGCCGGGTCGCGGAGATAGGCCTCCTCCACGGCCGTCAGCCGCAAACCCTTCTCCTTCAGAGTATTGCCAAGATGACTGTTTGGCAAAGAGCGCTGCAGAGGGAAGATGCGCAGGGCGCCCGAGTTGTTTATATCGGGAAGATACGGTATGCCCATTTCGGCGCACCAGCGAACGACCTCGGGAAGCAGGATCGATCCCTGGCCATGGATTATCCGTACGGCAATCAGTCTGCTCCACCGCGGCCATCGCTCCTGCAGGATGACGCGGACCTGCTCGACCGTACGACCGTGCAGGTCCACCACATCGGCTGCATCATTTCGATTGCGCTTACCCGCCATTCGTCGATCCCATCGTCCGCGTTAGTCTGCTCAACTATACCGGGTGTTCCTGCTGCTAAGTTTCAGCGCGATCTAGCGAATGACACAGCAAAGCACGAACGGTACGACAGCGCCACTCTTCTGGCCGGCCGGTATTGGAAAACCGTGGCGGCGCGCCGGCGTACCGTCATCAACGAGCTGATGCCTGACCAATCGCAGGGCGCTCTGATACAGGAAAACCGCCTGCCATCGCCGAAATCAACATTCGTGCGCTGTGTCTTCGCCGATACAATCCTGCGCATTGCCGCACCCAAGCGGGGAGACCGAGCACGTGATTGAAGAAGAGAAGCGCCTGCAGGAGTGCATCTCCCATGCCGCCGACTGGAAGCGGTGGGGTCCCTATCTGAGCGACCGAGCGTGGGGGACTGTCCGCGAGGACTACAGCGCGGACGGCTCCGCATGGACCTATTTTCCTCACGATCACGCCCGATCCCGCGCCTACCGCTGGAACGAGGACGGCCTCCTGGGCATCTGTGATCGTCGCCAGTATCTCTGTTTCGCCCTCGCGCTTTGGAACGGTAACGATCCGATCATTAAGGAGCGCCTGTTCGGCTTGACGTGTCCCGAGGGCAACCATGGTGAGGACGTAAAAGAGTACTACTACTACCTGGACAGTACGCCGACGCACTCGTATATGAAGGCGTTATACAAGTACCCCCAGGCCGCGTATCCCTATGCACATCTCGTCGAGGAGAACGGCCGGCGCGGTCGCGACGATCCCGAATTCGAGCTGCTCGATACGGGTGTTTTCGATGAATCCCGCTATTTTGATATCTTCGTCGAGTACGCCAAAGTCGATCCGGAAGATACATTGATTGCGATTACAGTGTGCAACCGCGGACCGGAATCCGCGCGTCTCGATCTCATGCCGACCCTCTGGTTTCGTAACTGCTGGAGCTGGGTTGAGGACGCAGTCCGACCGGTGATCACGTGCGTTTCCAGTGCCGACGGTTCGGAACCGTCCGTCCTGAAGGCGGTTCATGAGATGGTCGGCGAGAGGTTCCTGCATTTTGAACAGGACCGCGTTCCGGAGCTTCTCTTCACGGAGAACGACACGAACGCTGCCCGGCTGTTCCCCCCGTCCGGGATCAACCCCACGCCCTACGTCAAGGATGGTATCAACGAGCATGTGGTCCACGGCGACAGACTGGCCGTGAATCCGCTATTGACTGGCACCAAGGCCGCGCTGCGGTATCGGCTGGATCTAGGCCCAGGCTGCACGCAAACCGTGCGGCTGCGACTCTCCGACGAGCATACGCCCGCGGACCCACTTGGCGAGCCCTTTACGACCCTATTTCAGACAAGGAAAGATGAGGCCGACGCATTCTATGCTGCCGTCGCACCCGTCGGACTGACTCAGGACGCGATCAGCGTGCAGCGACAGGCGCTTGGCGGTATGCTCTGGAGCAAGCAGTATTACAACTACGACGTCAACGTATGGCTGGACGGCGATCCGTCGATGCCGCCTCCGCCACCGCAGCGGAAGTGGGGCCGAAACCACGATTGGAGGCACCTCAACAATGTCGACGTGATGTCCATGCCTGACAAATGGGAATATCCCTGGTATGCGGCATGGGATCTCGCGTTCCACTGTGTAGCCCTGGCAATCGTCGATCCTCACTTCGCCAAGCGGCAGCTCATTCTGTTGCTGCGTGAATGGTTCATGCATCCGAACGGCCAGTTGCCTGCGTACGAGTGGAAGTTCGGCGACGTAAATCCGCCCGTCCATGCATGGGCGGCGTGGCGCGTTTACAAGATCGAGGAAAAGCGGCGCGGCAGGGGAGACATCGAGTTTCTTGAAAAGGCGTTTCACAAACTGCTTCTCAACTTTACCTGGTGGATTAATCGCAAGGACGTCGAGGGGCGCAACATCTTTCAGGGCGGGTTTCTCGGTCTCGATAACATCGGGGTGTTCGATCGGAGCGCCACGCTCCCGACGGGCGGCCATCTTGAGCAGTCGGATGGAACCGCATGGATGGGGCTCTATTGCCTGAATATGCTGCGAATCGCGCTTGAGTTGGCCCGGCACAATCGAGCCTACGAAGATGTGGCGACCAAGTTTGTCGAACACTTCCTATATATCGCCGGAGCGATTAACAACGTCGCCGGCGACGGAATCGGCCTGTGGGACGATACGGACAGCTTCTTCTACGACGTCCTCCGTCTGCCAGACGGCAGCGCGGAGCGGCTAAAGGTGCGGTCGATGGTCGGACTGCTTCCACTCCTCGCCGTTGAGACTCTGGAGTCTGACGTTCTTGACAGTTTTCCCGGTTTCGCGGACCGGCTCGAGTGGTTTCTGATCCATCGACCCGATCTTGCGGGCTTGATCTCGCGGTGGAAGGAGCCCGGGGCTGGCGAGCGGCGCCTGCTCGCTCTCGTGCGCGGGCACCGGATGAAGTGCCTGCTCAGTCGAATGCTGGACGAGGCGGAGTTCCTCAGCGACTATGGCGTAAGAGCGCTTAGCCGATACCACAAAGACCATCCGTACACGCTCTATGTGAACGGGGAGGCGCACACGGTGGCCTACGAGCCGGCAGAGTCGCGGAGCGGTCTTTTCGGAGGCAACTCAAACTGGCGAGGGCCGATCTGGTTTCCGGTTAACTTTCTCTTGATCGAATCGCTGCAGAAGTTTCACTACTATTACGGCGACGATTTCCTGGTCGAGTTTCCTACCGGTTCCGGTAACAAAATGACGTTATGGGATATCGCGGCCGAACTCTCACGTCGTCTAAATCGCCTGTTCCTGAGAAATCAGGACGGAAGGCGCCCGGTATTCGGCAGCGTGAGCACCTTTCAGGACGATCCTCTCTGGCGCGACCACATACTGTTCCACGAGTACTTTAACGGGGACAATGGCGCCGGGCTGGGCGCGAGTCACCAGACCGGCTGGACAGGATTGGTGGCGAAGTTGATCCAACAGTCGAAGGAGTGAATGGCTAGCCTGGACGACTCACAATTCGATCAATCGGCCGACAGTAGGGCGTGGGCTTGTCCCTCGCCGACCCGCGACAAGAATAGTCAACCTACGAACTCTGTTTTGCTCGCTGAAATGTCGCCTGTCGACGGGGTGGGGGAAGCTTGCTTACCGCGCGCGCGCTCAGCCAGAACGTGCCGGCGACGACGGCGCCGACAACCGGACGTCTCGGGGCCGTCTCGAGATCCGCGACGACGTCGATCGTTCCCGCGTCCGTCCGCAAGACGACTGTATGGAACTCCTGTCCGGTCGCCGGATTTGCGATTCGCTCAGACGCCGCCACGTGGCCTGTCAGGAACACATCGGGCTGCGGTAAGCCATCCTCGTCCGCCTGCAGCCATGTGGTGCTGCCGGGCACTGCCCCATAGTATTGGCCCCATTCAGACGTGACGTAGGCAGCCTCGGTCGGAAAGTATTCGACCTGGGTCGCGAACGCCGCGACCTGGAGCGTGACCACGGGCGGAACGAGAATGCGTTCATCCACATGGGCGAAGTCGGGAAGGCTTGCGGCGAACGCGTGCAGCCCCGAATAGGGATTAGATGGTTCTCGAGGCGCCGCCCAACCGAAGCAGTGTCCGTCCAGCGGCCGACCGGGAGCGCAGACGGTCTCGATGATCGCCGCGTCGAGGCGTCCCTGACCTTCGAAGTGCGGATTGCAGCCGACGACATGTTTCACCGCGTTGGCCTGAAGCCAGAGTTCGACTCCCGCGCCAGGCGACCAACGATGGTAGGATCCGATCGGCGTTGAGAAGCAGACGGTCTCATCGAGCGCGGACTCCACCAGATCCTGGAAAGCCTCGACGGTCATTGCAAACCCGAGAGCGCTCATGTGGCTCACTTTAGGCGATCTCCCGCACTGGCTTCAATCGCCAATGGACATTACCTCAGCCTCCAGGCACACGCCGAATCGCTCCCTCACGCGCTGTTTAGCGACTTCCGCGACCGCGCGAAGCTCCGATGCGGTCGCACCGCCGCGGTTCACGATGAAATTGGCGTGGCGCCGTGCGATCATGGCGCCTCCGATTGCGAAACCCTTCAGCCCACACGCCTCGGTCAAGTAGCCGGCGGGCACTACTCCCGCCTCCTTCATTGGCAATGGAAGGGTTGGCAAGCTCTCCGCAAGGTCCCGATCGAGCACATTCTTGAACCAACTTCCCGCCGATGGCTCCCATGGCTGTTTTAGTATACGCTGGTATTGAATGTCCCTCGCCTTACGAAGGACCCTGTGCTTGTCGTCCGGTTTCAGCTCAAGCTCGACCGCGAGAAGCGCGGCCGGCTTCCCGCCGTCACGACGAAGCCTGCTGTCGCGGTACGAGAACTCCATCCAGTCCGGGCCGACCCATTTACGCTCGCCGTCTTCAACGACTTCAACGCGACGCGTCAGATCGCAAATGTTCGATCGATAGGCTCCTGCGTTTGAAACCAGGGCGCCTCCGACTGTCCCCGGTATGCCGATTGCAAACTCCAGACCGGCGAACGAGGCACGCATCGTCAGAAGCGCCAGTCTCATGAAGTTGCAGCCGCACTCGGCCTGTGTCAGCGGACCAATATCCGTTTTCGTACACCCGTTTCGAATTGTGAGACCGCGGATGCCCGAGTCCCCGATGCACACGTTGCTGCCGTCGCCAAGGAGCAGAATCGGCAGCTGGAGATTC
This sequence comes from Chthonomonadales bacterium, assembly GCA_038211235.1. Classification (GTDB taxonomy): domain Bacteria; phylum Armatimonadota; class Chthonomonadetes; order Chthonomonadales; family Chthonomonadaceae; genus DATGJU01. The sequence continues at coordinate 17,768 of JBBQVV010000003.1, forward strand.
TGAGCGAGCGCGGTCGCCTCCGCCAGTGTATCTCGATCCCGGGCAAAGAGAAACATGTCCGCTTTGCCTCCTACCCGCAAGGTGGTGTGGCGGCACAGCGGCTCCTCTCGGCGTATCTGCTCGCGGGTCCGTTGGGACAATCGTCGTAACGCACTGTTCCAATCGCCGGTCAAGGGCGTTTTACTCCATGCAAAGCGCTCGGTCGCGCGGTGGGCGGTGTCCCGGCTGCCGGCGGTGGAGCGCTATCGAGCGCGGCGAGCTCCTCTTTGGCCTCTCGACTGTTCGGCGCATTGCTAATGGCTGTTTGGAGGGCGCGCCGCGCGGGCTCGATACGCTGGAGCTTGTGGTACGCAGCTCCAAGATGGCAATACATCTCGCCAAGGGCTTCACTGCGAGCTCTCGGTCCGCCGGGAGCCTCCTGCGGCAGATCTGCCAGAGCCTGGCTGAGCGCGCTGAGGGCGGCCTCGTAGTGGCCCTGTTTGTAAAGCGCCCAACCGTAAGAGTCCTCCGTTATCGACGCCAACACCTGGGTTTCCGGCGCGTCCGGAAGCGCCTTGATTCGCTTGAGCGCATCACTAATCTTCGCGACGGCTTCGTCCAGTTGAATACCGTTGTCCGCCAGAATGTATCCATATCCGTTCAGGTACTCCGGCGCCTCCGGGTCGAGGTCCTGAGCGCGCTGAGCGGCAAGGATCGCCTGTTGCTGCGGCTTCTGCTTCTCGAGATGCATGTAACAGTCGCTCAAAAGGGAATACAGCAGCGCGCGTTCCGGTCGCGGCGCGTCCTTGCACGGGAGAAGTCCTCTGTCCAGGTACTCGGCTGCGAGGTCGTATCTTCCAGCCGACGCGCAAGCCTGATAGATCGACAGATAGGTCGAGGGGTCCGCGGGGTTTTTACGGATATCGCGATCGAAAACGGACCTGGCGTTCCCATCGCCGGCCGTGAGTGCCGATACATACGGCGCCGTTCGCTGTTCGGCTATGGCCCGCAGGACGTCGGGCGCCACCCTCTGTATGCAATAAAGTGCGAGGAAGACGAAGCCCGAGAGCATCGCAACGGAAAGTAGTCGGGCTGCCAGGAGCCTGGAGGCGTCGGGCTTAGCCATGTGTCATGCCCCGTGGAAGCGAACAAGCCCCGGGAGGTCGGCCAGAGATCGTAACGCTGCGCATCGTGATCCGTTTCGGCGGCGGTGCCGCGGGCTTTATGGGAGATCGGGGCGCCTCTCCGAAATGAGGGAATGCAAGAGCTGTCACAAATGCGAGCGTGTTGTTCATGGAGTGAATGGTAATGGTGACCCAGAGAGACTGTGTCCTTTCGTAGACATACGCTAGCAACATACCCATGGGAAAGATGACGAGAATGGAGAGCGGTCCAAAATGAATCAATGCGAACAGCATACCGCTAATGACCATGGCTAATGGTACGTTCAGTCGTCGCTTAAGCGAATTGTACAGTAAGCCCCGAAAGAAGACCTCTTCACCGATGGGAGCGGCGATCGCACCCGCGAGCGCCAGCGCCAATTTTAGCTGCAGTGTCGGGAGTTTCTCGAACAGTCCGCCGGCGGTCACTGCCTTGTTGAACGCGACCAGGCCATCCAGCACCGGCTTCGGAAGAAAGTGCGAGAGGATGCCGTCCAGCGCGACCTCGAGGCCGGTGGCGCAGACGAAGAGAGCCGCGCCGACCCCGACCCCGAGGGAGATCTGCTTCCCGGACGGCCGGCGCAATCCGATCTGCGCGAGCGACAGCCCGTAGCGGCGCAGATAGAACGCGGTTACTCCCACGAACAATGCATTCATAAAGAACAGGCCGACACTCTGCACGACAATCGCTCCGGGGCTGACGAGTGCCGCGTCGCCGCGAAAGTGGCCGTGCCAGAAGAGGGCCGGCAAGGTCGCCAGAGTGATGACCAACTGACTGACAATGAAAACCAGCTGGAATCCAAGGAATGCGTCGACGAGACTCCAGGTTCGCGAGAACGGCGGCTCTGGAAGCACCACGGCCGACGGCGCGCCGCTGACGGCTTCCTCTACCGAAGAAGACGGAGCGCTGCCGGCTCGCTCGACCGCTTCGTGGGCCGCCCGCTCCTCGATATCATAAACGGCCCATCGATACGATATCCACCGGATGAAGAGGATGGCATCGATCAGGAACACGATCGCACCGAGTGTTACGAGGACTATCAGAAGTATGAGGGCCGATTTGTAATCCAACATTCGGTCTACTCCACGCATGCGAGGCGGGATGTTAGCTCAGGCAATGATCCATTCCCAGGGAGTCGGAGATAGTGTCGGTTGCGCTTCCGAACTCCATCGTGCGTAATCGTTCACGGCTCATGTTCGGCCGGCCACGACCCTCTCGATACCGGCAAGATCCCTCCGAATCTCAATCCGTTGGTAGCCCGAGTCACTGAACATATCGACGACGGCTGGCGCCTGTCGCTGCCCGATCTCTACAGCCAGACAGCCTCCAGGCACTAGACAGCGTAAAGCAGACGGTACCAGTCGGCGGTAAACGTCCAGGCCATCCAGGCCGCCATCCAGTGCGACCACCGGCTCGGATCCGCGCACCTCCGGTTGGAGACGCGCAATCTCACCGCGTGTGATATAGGGCGGATTGGAAAGGATGATGTTGAATCGGTAGGACGCGATACCGCCTAAGAGATTGCCGCGAACGAAGCGCAATCGATCCGTGGCACGGTGGCGCGCCGCGTTGCGGCACGCGACCTGCAGCGCCCTAACGGAGATGTCGACAGCTACCGCCCTTGCGTCTGGACAGTGTGCGAGCGCCGCTACGGCGATCGAGCCGCTCCCGGTACCAACATCAGCAAGCCATTGCCCTCGTCGTTTCGTGGAAGCAGCAAGGTCGTGCTTCACAGACGTAATCGTCTCGATCGCGAGCTCCACCAGCATCTCGGTCTCAGGCCGGGGAATCAGCACAGCAGGGCCGACTTCGAAATCCAGGCCATAGAACTCCTGAGAGCCGCGAATGTAGGCTAGCGGAGTCCGTCTGGAACGCTCCTCGACAAGACCGCGGAATCGTGCAATGTCAGCGTATCCTGGCGGAGGATGCGTACCGGCAATGACGGCTGTACGCGTAGTTCCCAGCGCTAGACCGAGGAGAAGCTGCGCTTCCAGCCTCGGGGAATCGACGCCGCATGCCGCAAGCCGTTCGGAGGCCCAGGCGATCGGATTCGTATCAGCGTTACCGTGCATGCGGGCGGTCAGCGTGCCCCGCTAGATCTGATAGCGGCAATGCCTCGGGCGACCGCGATCGCCGCAGCCGCCTTTACGCAGTCCCACGCAAGAAAGATGAGCGCGCCAGGAATCACGACCGCGAGCAGCGATGCGTGTACGAATGCGGCATACCAACCGCAGCCCATTCCATAGATGATGCCAATCCCGGCACAGCAGGCCAGCAGCTGAGTCGGCAGCGTCGTCTCATCGTTCTCACCCCGTCCGGCAATCCATCCCGTCACCGCGGCCGCGATCGGATAGCTCAGTAGATATCCTCCGGTAAGGCCGAATAGAGTGGTGAAACCCAGTCCTCCACGGGCAAAGACCGGAAGGCCGGCGGCGCCGAGCGCCAGATATTGAAGCTGTGCGATAAAGCTCCATCGGCGCCCCAACAGGAGACCGGTAAGCAGCACCGCAAAGACCTGAAGCGTCAGCGGTACGGGGGTCGGCGGAATATACTCGGCGAACCGGGCGCTGATCACTGTGACGCCGGTCATCACCGTGGCGAGCGCCCACGACCGGGCCGCGGACTCGCGCCTGCCGATGGAAACCGCTTCTGTGCCGGTCGAGGACATGCTCAGCTCCCCGCTTCCTGCATCTTTGCCGCCTGGTCCGCCGTTATCAGCCGGTCGATGAAGTCCTGAATGTCGCCATCCAGGACGCGAGGGACATTAAAGATATCGTAGTTTATTCGATGGTCGGTCACGCGCCCGTCTGGAAAATTGTAGGTACGTATCTTTTCAGAGCGTTCGCCCGTACCGACCTGGGACCGCCGCGCGCCCGCCTGAGCCGCATTGCTCTGCTGCAGCTGCAGCTCGTAAAGTCGAGCGCGAAGCACTCCGCGCGCCTTGATCTTGTTTTGAAGTTGGCTTCGCTCGTCCTGGCACTGGACCACGATTCCGGTAGGAATATGGGTCAAGCGAATGGCCGTCGCCACTTTTTGGACGTTCTGGCCTCCCGCGCTCGATGAATGATAGATGTCTTCCTTAATTTCCTTTTCGTCGAGCTCGACCTCCACATCGTCAACCTCCGGAAGTACCGCGACCGTGACGGTAGAGGTCTGAATCCGGCCGCTGGACTCCGTAACGGGCACGCGCTGAACGCGGTGAACGCCTCCTTCAAACTTGAGCTGGCTGTAGGCGCCCTGTCCGCTAATCTCGAAGATGACCTCGTGGAGACCGCCCAGTCCGGTCTCCTGGATATCGATGAGCTCGGTCTTCCATTTGCGGCGTTCGGCATAACGGGAGTACATTCGATAGAGCTCGCTCGCAAAGAGCTTCGCCTCCTCACCGCCCGCTGCCGCGCGGATCTCGACAATGACGTCTTTATCGTCGTTCGGATCTTTAGGGAGCAGCAGGAGGCGGATCTTCTCCTCGATCTCCTCTTTTCGGCGCTTCAGGATCTCAAGCTCGCTCTGTGCCAGTTCGCGCTCGTTCGCGTCGGCATCGCCCAGCATCTCTTCGGCGACAGGTATGTCGGCTACGATGCCGCGATACGTGCGATACGCCAGTGCGACGTCCTCCATCTCGCCCTTGGCCCTCGCCACGACCAGATAGCGATGGTGGTCGCTGCAAACCTCCGGGTCGTTCATCTGCGCCACGAGTTCATCATAGCGCTTTTCGATCTCTTCCAGCTTGGCGCCGGCCTGCTCCAGGGACACGTAATCACACCCGCTTTCCACATATTTCGTCATCGGGCACGCCTTCGCTCGCAGCGCGGCAGCCCGTGTCAGCCTATCATTGTACTCCATATCAAACGCGATTGTCGAATTGCGCTCGGCGTATGGATGGGCTAAGCGATTGGTGTCAAAGTTACTGGCATACCAACGCCTATACAGTCGTCACGGCATGAAAGTCTTGTTGCTGCCGCAGCATTTTCTCAGCAATAATGCAGGAATCTCGCTGCACCGCTTGACAGGAATTGCCAGTTTATGATTAAATAGACCAAGTCGCTTAACCGGTTAAGCAAGCCGAAAAGCGGGGGACTATGAAACCAACTATCCAGGATGTTGCGCAACGCTCCGGTGTATCCAAAACGACGGTCTCATACGTTCTCAATGGTCGCGGTGAATCCATGCGAATCCCAAACGAGACACGCCAGCGAATCCTTTCCGCGATGCGAGATCTCGATTATCACCCGAATGGCCTGGCCCGCGGTCTCGCACACCGGCGTACGGATACCGTCGCGATCGTTATGCAGTTTCCAGCCATATTCTCCGGCGGGTCGGGTTTCACAAGCGAGCTGATGCATGGCGTGACGGACGCGGCTTGCGCGCTCGGGTACGACGTGATGCTCCGAACGCGACAGCCGGACGAGCGCTGGCAGAAAGAGGGCGCAGCCGCCGAGGTTGCCGCGCTTACGGATGGGCGCATTGATGGCGCCCTTCTACTCCGCGACGTGGACGACCCACTTGCGGAGTCGCTTCACCTGCACGGTTTTCCTACGGTGCAGATGTTCACTCGCACCGGCGCGGCCTGGGAATGGTACGTAGACTGCGATAATCTTCGTGGCGCCGAGCTTGCGGTGAAGCACCTGATCTCGATGGGGCATCGCCGAATCGTCCATCTGGCTGGACCAGTCCATTCAGCGGCGGCGATCGACCGCCGAGCGGGGTTCGACAAGACCCTGAGGTTGGCGGGCATCGATGCGAGACAGGAGTGGATGGTGGAGGCGCCCTATACCGACGCGGACTTCGGGCCCGCTCTTCATCTGTTCGATGCCCCGGCCGGCCGGCGTCCAACGGCTGTGTTTGCATGGAGCGACGACGTCGCCATCGCGATGATGCGGCATCTCCGCGCTAGGGGGCTCCGGGTCCCGCAAGATGTAGCAGTCGTGGGCTTTGATTCGACAGTTCAGTGCGATCAGACCGACCCGCCGCTGACCAGCGTTCGTCAGCCGATCTACGAGATGACAAAGAGCGCCTTCGCGCTGCTCGTGGATCGAATCGGTGGCAATACACCGGAAAGTACGCAGATTTGCGTCGATCCGGAGATCGTCGTTCGCCGCTCCTGCGGCGCGCTTCGGGCGTAGCGAGGCACGCCAATTTTATTTCTACAGCGTTGTAACTTTTCCAAGGGAGGAATCATTCGTGAACACCACACCCGTTCGTTCAGTTCGGAGGGGATTTACCCTGATCGAGCTGCTCGTCGTTATCGCGATAATAGCGATTCTGGCGGCCATTCTTTTCCCAGTATTCGCCAAAGCGCGCGAGCAGGCTCGAAAGACCGCCTGCCTCAGCAACATGAAGCAGATTGGTCTCGCGATGTTCATGTACGCGCAAGACTACGATGAGGTGCTTGCTCCACGTTATGGCGGCAGCGACCCGTCGGACTACGAATTCGTGGGCACGGTTGGTTACCAGAAGACCTGGAAGTCCCTGTTCGTGCCGTACATCAAGAACAAGGATGTTTATAGGTGCCCGAGCAACGATGCCGCACAGCACGGCACGCTTGTCAACAGCACGAACGGCGGACCCGTTGAGAATCCTGACTATCCCGCGGGCTACCTGATGTGGCTTCCCAACTTCGCCCCTCCAAGCATCTTCCTAAATGGCGGAAGCTATCCGCAGCCGCTGGCCGGGCTCGCCTACCCCGCGCAGGAGCTGATTATCATTGAGTCGCACTATGGCTGGCCCGACATTGGCCCGTATCTGAGCTACTGTGAGCCGTCCGGTCCTACCTGCGATGCGAATTCGTTCCCTGGCGCTTCGAGCTGGGGCAGCGGCCACGCAAAGAAGTCGTGCAACATCGTCTACCTCGACAGCCACGCAAAGTGGAAGCATGTTCGCCAGACGTTCGTGGACGATCCGGGTCGCAAAGAAAATGACTGGCGTTACAGCTATGACGCGGCGCAGGCCGACAGCGGCTGGAGCTGGCTCAATACCGCGCCAAATCAGATGGACACCTACCCGGGGAGTGAGTAGACGTCTATCGCTTGCTGACACCGTGGGGCCTCTCGTTGTCGAGGGGCCCGCGGCTTGTCGAAGGCGGATTGAATCATGGACAGGCCAGGAGGAGGCAAATGAAAAAGGAACTTCATCCGGCGATTATCTTGGTCACGATCTTGGCGGCATTCGCCGTTGTCGCCGTGGTGGTCGTACTGATCGTCAATAGGCCGGCGTCGGTATCGCCCAGGACGGTGTCGGCGAGCGCAGGCGTAGCCTCGCAGTCGCAGCCGCCCCAACCCGCCAACACTCCGGCGCCGATCAAGGATATGTCCCCGGACGACCAGGTAAAACTGCGTATGCAGCAGATGGGGCGTGGGAATGGCCCTCAGTAGGCGGGAGAAGGCTCAGCCTCTGTGACGAACGCGGCCTCAAAGCGAGCATGGATCATCGCGGCTGGGATTTCGGCGGCTGTTATCGGCTGGTGGATCTGGCCAGGTCGAAGCAGGATAGTCAGCGGGGTCGCGGTGGACGCGGCGGATATCGAACGGCGAGCACGCGAGCACCCGGACAGCGTTGACGCGCAGGTCGCCTTCGGGTCGTGGCTGGTGCAGGCCAACCGCACCGAGGAGGCGGCGCCTGTTCTGGAGCAGGCGAGCCGCCTGGCTCCCGGAGACGCGAGACCGTACGCTTGGCAGGGTGTTGCGGCCATCGCGCAGCACCGTTATGGTGACGGGCGACAGCTCCTTGGCGAGGCGCTCCGCCGTGACAATACCAATACGACTGCGCTCCGAGCGCTTGCGAATCTCGACGCGCAGCAGAGGCGGCTGCGTCCCGCTATTCGAGGCTTCGAACGCTTCGTGAAGATCCAGCCGAACGACGCCGACGCATGGCAAAGGCTTGGTCTGCTTCTGATCGGCGTTCGAGAAAACTATCGCAGTTTCGATGCGCTGTCTCATGCGGCGGCGCTTGACCCCAGGGACGTAATGACGCAGCGCTCACTCGGAAACATGGCGCTCTATGCAAACCGTCTGGAGACGGCGCGCGCAGCATTTACCGCCGCACTTGCCATCGAACCTCGGGATCCGCAGTCTCTTGCCGGGCTCGCCGCAGTCATGATGCGGTTGGATTCCTCTCCTGCCGGACTCGCGGTGGCAGAGCGTGAGGCAGACGCGGCGGTTAGCGCCGCTCGCTCGGCGATGGCACTACGAACTCGAGGCGAAATCTACGTGATGCAGCGGCGGCTGCCCGAGGCCATTCAAGATTTCAACGAATCCATCGCGCTGGAACCGAATCACCGTAACACCTATGTGATGCTTTCCCAGAGTTACGCAAGCGCAGGCAAGCCCGATCTTGCGCGCATGGCATCCGCTCGGTTCGAGCAGCTGACCGACCGGCAGCTTGAGAGGGACAGGAAGCTGGGACCCCGCACGGCGTCGAAGAAGGGCCATAAGGAGCTGGTGTCGCCCTCGGAGCAGAGCGGCGCACAGCGCAATGAGCTGCGGCAATCCAAAGTGACTACGGAGCGACTGCGTCCGTGAAGTCCAGTCTGTTCCGATCCGCGGGCGCCCTCCTTGCGCTTCTGGCTGCCGGGTGTGGCCACTCGCCACCGCCTACCCCATCGATCGCACCGTCTTCCTCGCCACCATCGAGCCTTCAGACGACCTCACCGGTTCGGTATCGCGATGTCGCGCAGTCCGCCGGTCTAACCTTCCGATTGGGACACAAGAGCCTGGAACGATTGAACACTCTGGATACGATCGGTCACGGCTGCGCCTTCCTCGATTACGATGGCGACGGAAGGCTCGACATCCTGCTGGTTGGTAACGACCACTGCGTGCTATACCGTAACGCGGGAGGCGGAACGTTTGAAGACGTTACGGAGAAAGCGTTTCCGAACGCGCCCCGCCGTCCCACGCTTCTCGGCTGCGCCGTTGCCGATTATGATCACGATGGGCGGCAGGATATCTTTGTCTCCGGGTACGGCCGAACGATACTCTATCATAATGAGGGCAACGAAACGTTTCGTGATGTGACGTCCGGATCGGGTCTCGAAACGCGCGGATCCGACGACTGGACCACCAGCGCGGCGTGGGCGGATCTGGAAGGAACCGGGCGGCTCGATCTGTATGTCTGTCGATACGTGCGGTTCAATAATCATGAGATCCAGTTGTGCCACTACTCCGGACTGGATGGAAGTGACGTCCTGACCGCATGCGGGCCTTTGAACTATCCGCCTCAGCGCGGATCCCTGTATCGCAACCTCGGTAGCGGTCGGTTCCGCGATGTGACGATGGAATCGGGCCTTGGCGGCGCCCATGGAAACGCGCTCGCCTGCATGTTCTGCGACTACAATAACGACGGTAAGCCGGACCTCTACGTTGCAAACGACCAGCTTCAAGGGGATCTGTTTCTCAATCTAGGAAATGGCAAATTCAGGAACGTGGCCGTGGAGTCGGGAGTAGCCTACAATGCAAACGGCGCGGTGCCGGCCGGCATGGGTGTCGATTGGGGCGATTACGATGGCGACGGCCGGTTCGATCTTCTCGTGACGGACTTTGTAGCGCAGCCGAAGAGCCTCTTCCATAACGATGGAGCCTCCTTTTCGCAGGCGAGTTATCCGACCGGACTTGGCGCGGCAACGGTGCGCTCACTTTCTTTCGGCGGGGTATTCGTCGACGCGGACAACGACGGGTTGCCCGACATCGTCATTACGAACGGCCATGTCGTGCCTCAAGTCGCGAGGACCGACCGCGACCAGACCTACGCACAACCGACCCAGATCCTGCGCAACCTCGGCGGTAGGTTCCAGGATATCAGTGCGACCTCGGGGCCGGACTTCGGCCGGAAGATCGTCGGCCGGGGAATCGCCGTCGGCGACTATGACGGGGACGGCAGCGTGGATCTGCTCATTGTCGACGACGAGGGACCCCCGCTGCTTCTGCACAACGAAAGCGGCGCCTCCAACCACTGGATCGGACTCAGGTGCCTTCAACGCGCCGGCGGAAGCGATGCGATAGGAGCGCGCGTCACAGTTTCGACGGGCGGCCGGAAGCTGATCGCCGAGGTTCGCGCCAGCGGCAGTTACCTCTCCACCAACGCGCCCCAGCTACACTTTGGAATGGGCTCCAATACAGCGGTTGATGCCATTGAAGTGCGCTGGCAAGACGGCCATTTCACCCATGTGGGAGTGACGGCAGCAGACCAGTCCTATCGAATCGCGCCGGGCGATAGCGCCCTTACTGTGGCGACTCCCAATTAGATTTCGATGTCGTTCACTTCCAGTATCTAACCGACGACCCTCTATTCGCGCTCCTCGACCGGAACCCATCTGCGATCGCGAGCACCAACATAGAGAGACTGCGGACGAATCAGGCGATCGATGCGCTGCTGCTCCATGCAATGAGCGATCCACCCCGCGACGCGGCCGAGGGTGAACGTTGGCGCAAATAGGTGCGGCGGCAGTCCGACCCCATGCAGCAGCAGCGCGGTGTAAAACTCGACGTTCGTGTGGAGACGCCGGCCCGGCTTATATTCATCGAGCAGTCTCAGCGCGATCCGCTCGATCTCAAGCGCTAGCGCATAGAACTGCCGGTCACCTTCCGTCTGGTAGAGCCTCGATGCCGCCTCAGCAAGCACGTCCGCCCTCGGATCTCGCACTTTATAGATGCGGTGACCGAATCCCATAAGGCGCTCGCCTCTTTCCAGCGCCCGCCGTAGGTACGACTCGGCTCGGTCCGCACTCCCGATCTCGAGAATCATCTCGAGCGCCGGGCCGGGCGCGCCGCCGTGAAGCGGTCCCTTCAGCGCTCCTATCGCTCCTACGACGGCCGAAAGCATGTCGGAGCGCGTGGATACGATTACACGGGCCGTAAATGTGGAGGCGTTGAGACCGTGATCGGCGACAGTACACAGGTAGGTCTCCAGCGCTCGGATCTTCTCCGCCGTGGGATCCCATCCGGTTAGCATGTAGAGGTAGTTCGCCGCGTGGCCGAGATCGGACCGCGCCGCGATGGGATCCCTGCCGTCGAGCAGCCGGGAGTACGCCGCGGTGAGAGTCGGAAGGTGCCCTACGATCGAGAGCGCATGTGCCATCGCGTTTTCGGCGACTGGGGGCGTTTGAAGGTGAAGCGTCGCGGCAGCCATAAGCAGTGCCTCCATCGCGGGCGTTCTATACTTCGCGGCGGCCGCCAGGAGCGCTATGGAGGACGTGGAGATGTCCCGGCCAGTCGTCAGCTCCTTCGCGAACATCTTGAGTTGACCTGGCGTGGGGAGCGCATCGTGCCAGAGCAGGTAGACCATCTCCTCGAATGTGGCCCTATCGGCAATCGCCTCCAACGGATATCCCGCGATCACAAGCTCTCCCGCGTCGCCGTCGACACGACTGATTCGTGTCTCAGCGGCAATCACGCCGTCAAGACCTGACCGTATCTGTGTTCCCGTCATCGTGCTCCCCTTGTAAGCAAAGAATCGAACATGGGCTATAACATGGGCTATAATAGGATGACAACAACACTCAATGTCAATCTTGATCATGGAATCAATATATTATCCGGAGCTAAACTTGGACCTCGCCCTCACGATGAACGCGTCGGATGCCGCGACGGAACTGCGCATAACACGGCAGACGCTCTACGCGTATGTGAGCCGCGGCTTGATCCGATCAGTCGCAGACGATACGGCGAAGCGTACGCGTCGCTACGTTGCCGCCGACATCCGCCAACTCAAGCAGCGCCATGAGATCGCTAGAGATCCGAGCCAAGTCGTTCACGGCGCTCTCGACTGGGGCGTTCCAATTCGCGACTCCGCCCTGACGCACATCGATGGCAGCCATTGTTGGTTCCGTGGTCGAGACTGCGTCGATCTCGCACGAAAATGTACCGTCGAACAGACTGCCGCCTGGATCTGGCTTGGAGATGAAGCGCAGGCGAACGCGATCTTTGACGCAACTCCGTACGGTGAACGGACCGACGAGGGCCTGAGGCGCATTCTGCGGGATCTGTCGCCCATCGAGCGATTCCAGGTAGCGCTCCCGCTGATGGCTGCTAACGATCTGGAGGCGTACGATTTTCGGCCGCGGCACGTCGCCGGCACGGGAGCTCGCATTCTGAATCGGATGGCACGGCTCGCGGCGGGCGAAACCGATCCCAACGTCCGCGCGGGAATCGCCGAAACCCTGCAGGCTGCCTGGCTGCCTGCTCGCCCGGAATCCGAAGCGCTGCTGCGGGCCGCGCTAATACTTTGTGCGGACCACGAGCTGAACGTTTCGTCCTTCACGGCGCGGTGCGTGGCATCGGCGTGCTCGTCGCCTTATGCAGTCGTTAATGCCGGCCTGGCGGCGTTGCAGGGACACAAACATGGAGGATCGACGGAACGGGTGGCCGCGCTGTTTCGCGAATGCGGAGAGCCCGAACACGCTCGCCGTGTGCTGGCTCAGAGGCTGCGCAGAGGGGATACCGTTCCCGGCTTCGGACACGCACTCTACCCTGAAGGCGATCCTCGCGGGCGCGCCCTCATGGAGCTTGTGGGCGCGACATGTCCGGATGCCACGGGGACGCGCCTGGCCGTGGCGCTTGCCGATGAGGCGCGGTCGGTACTTCATGAGGAGCCAAACGTCGATTTCGGGCTATGCGCGCTGAGCGCTGCGTTGAGCTTGCCGGACGGCGCGCCGCTCACGCTCTTTGCGCTCGGCCGGACCATCGGATGGATTGGACACGCCATCGAGGAGTATCAGGCAGACACGTTGATTCGGCCGCGTGCCCGATATATCGGACGTCAACCTGAATCAGTTGTATCTGAACCTTAAGCCCAACCACCTCGTGAGGTCGGGAAGCCACAGCGAAACGGGCAGAGACCTCCGCGATCGCGGGCAGCCGGCATCATTCTCGACTACGGAATACGGCGCCCTGTCACTACTGGCATCGCTGCACGTTAGCCTATGGTAGGAGTGCAGCGAGCCTGCGAGACGGACATGCGGACGATGTGGAACATCCCGCTCGCTTAACCGATCAAATACCTGTAGGTATGAAGGAGTACAGAGGCGCGAATTAAGTGAGTTTTCGACCTGGCCACAAGAATGGCACCATTTTTGCTACACATGGTGATAATCAGGTGCACTGGTGCGATAATATAGGTGTGAGGTGTGATTCACGAAGCGAGGAGATGTAATGACAACCTTATATAGTTCCGCGCCAGCCATCGAAACGCTGCCGGAAACGCAGCCCGCGCCGGTGGAGACGATACCGGACAATCCACACGACCCGTTCGGGGTCGACCGCAAGATAATCGAAGAGATCGAGGAGATCGGACGCAGATACGTCGAGCCTCAAAAATAGCCAGAAGCATTCGACAAAGCGCCAGAGCGAAGTTGCTCTGGCGTTTTGATTCCGCCAAATCAATCCACGTTTACAAGGTCCTCGAATAGCGCGTTCGCCTCTGGATAGGGGATTGTGTCCTTCATGAAGCTATCGTAGGCGCCCTCCTCGCGCAGTTCTGTCGCGATCCGTCGGATCAGGGCAAGAGTCGCGCGGTGCGGGCCGGACCCGACGCTCACACGAGCGACTCCAAGGCGAGCCAGTTCGGCGACACCAGGCCCGCCGGGAGTTGCCAGTATGTTGACCGGCCCATCTATCTCCTTCGCCAACTCGCCGATCGTGGCAGCATCTCTCACGAAGGGCACGAAAACACAGTCCGCTCCAGCCTCCCGGTATGCGCCGGCGCGTTCGAGGGCGAGCTTGAGCTGGGCCCGCGGTTCGAGTCCGAGGAGATGGAATGCATCCGTGCGCGCATTGATGACGAGCGGTATGGCGGCGGTCTCGCCTAACGCGCGGATTGCCCGGATCTTCTCGGACTGAAGCGCCGAATCCACTAGCGCACTGCCGCCTGCAGCGGCATCCTCCAGGTTGATGCCGACGGCGCCCGAGTCGAGGACGCCTTGAACCGTCTTAACGGTCTCGACGATCGAGTTTGCGCCATAGCCTGCCTCGATATCGGCCGTGACCGGAACCCGAACGGTGTGCGCGATTCGCCTGACGACGAAGAGCAGCTCGTCGCGCGGAGCATACTCCCCGTCAGGATAGCCGAGACTGTTGGCGAGTCCGGCGCTGCTGGTGCCCACCGCCGCAAATCCCGAGTGTTCGAATACCCGTGCGCTGGCTGCGTCCCAGGCGTTCGGCAAGATCAGGATTTCCGGAGCGATGTGCATTGCCCGGAATAACATGGCTTTCTCGCGTTGCGTCACCCTCGCCGCTCCATTCTCGCCCGTTTGCTGCCGCCGCGCTTGCAGGCCCCGTGAACGAATGTGGGATACACCTGTATCACAGAATCAGACGCGTATCTCAGCCACTGCGCCGGACCGGAACCAGGCCGCGGCGCGCGTGATCGCGTGGGCTATCTCGTCGGCGTCGGTCTCGGTATACGCCTCGTGCACGTTAAACATGACGCACGTCTGGAGAATCGCTTCGGCGACCGGGCACGACTCGCGTCCATAGTCGCGCGCTTCGTATGCATGCCCGCCGCGCGCGAAGGCGGTGTGGTCTCGGAAGATCGGATAGCGATAGACGGGCGTGCCAATGTAGTGAGCGCCGCAGTTGACGCCTTCAGCTCGCAGGGCTGCCGCAAAGGCGTCGGCGTCCGCGTTCAGCTCTGGCTCAACCCGAAACATGAAGAACCACCAGGATGGATCGCAGCCAGACGTAGGCTCCGCCAGCGCGATGCCTGCGGCGACTGAGAGCCGCGCGGCCAGGCCCTCGGACCAGTGCCGGCGCCGCGCCACGATGTCGTCGAGCTTACGCAGCTGCGCTCGCCCTACCGCGCCCTGGAGCTCTGTCATGCGGTAGTTGTTGGCCAGGAAGACCGGCTCTTTCTCTAGCGCATCGGGGCGCCTCTCGTAACACTTATCCGTTCCCAGCCGCAGACGGTGCGACAGCTCCTCGTCGTCGGTAACCATCATTCCGCCGTCACCGCAGGAGATATGCTTGAACTCGTTGAGGCTGAAGCAGCCGACCTTCCCGATCGTGCCGATCTTCCTGCCCCGGTAGGAGCAGCCTAGCGCCTGCGCGCAGTCCTCGATCAGCGCCACGTCATGTCGCCGGCAGATGGCTTGCAGCGCATCGAGATCGCACGCGTTGCCTCCGAGATGGACGGCGATAATCGCTCGTGTTCGTGGGCCGATCAGAGATTCGACGGATCCCGGGTCGAGAGTGTATCCGTGAGGTGTCAGATCGGCGAACACCGGAACCGCCCCCTGGTAGAGGATCGGAACGAGCGATCCCATGTCGGTAATCGGCGAGACGATCACCTCATCGCCCGGAGAGATACCCAGTGCGATGCAGGCGGAGTGGATGGCCGATGTCCCGCTGTTGCATGCGATGGCAAACCGAACGCCTGCCTTTTCCGCGAACTCCGATTCCAGCTGCGATACCTTCCGGCCATGGGCGTAGAACAGCGTGTTCTGCTCCAACGCCTCCCGCAGCTCCTTCAGCTCGTCCTCGCCATACCGCTGCTGGGCGCCGTAGGGAGTCCGTTTCGCCTTTTCGCCGCCCGCGATCGCCGGGCGGTCCACTGCGCGGACCGTATCTGCTACTGTCATCGTAACTCCTCCAAACCGAGCGTGGTTCAATTCTACAGGGCACGTATCGGCTCGCTTTCTTGCGGCGTATGACACGGCCGACGTTTCGCGCTTTGTAATGTTCGAGATTGGACTCTCATTTCCCTGGTATCGACTGCGTTCCGTCTGTGTCATTCACTTCTCCGATCGGAACCATCGGTCAGGTGGCCAGCGAATGAATTCGCGCCCCGTACGGGGCGCGGTTTTAACCGCCGGCCGACCGTTTGTGGAGAGAACTGAATGACGTTGGCGTTCCGCCTGGCGAAAGGGGAGCGGTGGTCGGCCGGAATAAGCATGGAGGTGCGTCGAAGGAGGTTCCACAGCTGGGTCAGACCCGTCGGATCAATGTCGTTGACCGGATTGTTGCCGGTATAGGCGTAGACGTTGACGCCGCCCTCGTAGCCGATGGGATCGCGCGTCAGGAAACGGGCCCATACGGGTAAACCGGTGTAGGGTTCGTAGTAGCGCGTACCGAGGCGGACGAAACCCATGTTGTTGACGCCGGGGCCGGGGGCCTGCAATGGAAAGACGTTTTGGGGATAGTAGCCCCACTGCCCGCCGAAGTCGATGGAAATGCATAACACCGGAGTGGCCGTATTTAGGTCGTACGTCAAGGCGCTTTGTAACGGCGACGCACGGGGACGGGTTAATCACCAGCTACTGGAAAGCGCTGATTCCGCTGGAAGAAAGCCGCCAGTTCTTCCTGTCCCATGACAAGCCCCCAATCATTGGAATCGTCGAAAATGCAGACACTATCGAACGGGTACCGGAGGCTGTCCCAAATCCGGATGAAGACATCCCACTCCAGGACGATAGCGGCCTCCCCACTCCAGCAAATATAGACTTCCTCTGCCGAGCTTATCGGCAGGGATGTGTTTGCAAAATACCACAGTCCACGCCCGTCGGGTGCGACGATATCGAAAACACCACCGCGACTAATCGAAGCGCTCTTAGGGTCAGTCACAATGTCGGCGACCACGTCATGGGCAAGGCTATGGATTGCGAAAGGATTGCCGCGCGCAATTGGCCAGGCACTTCCGGGACGCGGCAGAGGCTGGTGTTTGGCGATTGCACGCCCCGCCTCCTGATATTCCAGTGCATTGCAGTGGTCGAGAACGGGATCTACTTTCCCTGGTACGGATGCGTATCGGCTCGTAACGGGATCGACGCCGGATCACCATGCGGATGCCGACAAGATCAATTCCGCGGCCCTGCGGGTAGAATGTCAGACAGGAGGCGCAACGTGGACAGTGTGGAACCGGAGGAAATTGAGCGCTTGCTGATGGAGCTGAAGGACGACCGGCGTGACGTTCGATCGCGCGCGGCCTATGAGCTAGGAAAACATCCCGATCCTCGCGCGCTGACGCCCTTGATTGAGGCGCTGGCAGATAACGACAAGTTCGTTCGGTCCTGGGCTGCGGGAGCTCTTGGCAAGGCGGGTGAGCCCGCCGTCGCTCCGCTGCTGGAGGTTCTTGAGGGGCCGGATGCTACCGTTGGCTACTATGCTGCCCTGGCGCTCGGCCAGCTCGGCGACGTTCGCGCTGTCCCCGCTCTCGCAAACGCTATCCGCGAAGGCGATTGGGACATTCGTCCGAGCGCCGCGAGCGCTCTGGCCAACCTGGGCGACGCCAAAGCGCTTCCTTGCCGCATTCTGGCTGACGACCGGCTTTCAGCGCAACAGCGCGTCGAGTCCCTCGCGGCTCTGCAGGGCGTTTCGTACCACGACGACGAGATGCAGATCCAGTACGAGCTGCCCGACCTTGCGATTTTCCTTACGGATGCCATGGCGTCCGAAGATCAGCGGATTCGATCAGGCGCGGAAGGCGCGCTGCGGGCACTGGAATCGGCACGCCCCGGGCCGGCCGTCGACTGTGAGCCGGTGTCGCCGCGGATCGAAGACTTATCCGAGCCGCCCATGGGATCGCCGGCCGAGCAGGAAGCGGTCGATGCACCTCGACAGCTCGCCGCTAACCCCGATAAGCCAAAGCGTACCCTCTGGTCGCGCCTGACCGGGCGGCAATGAGTTGGCGCCGAGCCAAGCGATGTGGCGCGGCCTACCGCGAAATCGCCCATGAGGTCTAGCTCGACGTCAGCGACCGCAGTATCCATTCGTCGAGCGGTGCTGACCAGGGCGAGCATCAATGCAATTCGGCGGCATTGAAGGCAGGTCTTCATTCCCTGTGCAACAGCCCGCAACATCGTCTGTACAAACGCCGCCGTTGCCTCCATATGCGCTAACTTTGCCCGAGGTGCGCTGTGTCACAGAACAGATAGAGCGCATATCCGCCTGGTCGAACGGTACTCGCCAGCAGCATCTCGAGTCCGCGGAGGCGCCCATACGGGCGGCCAGCTTGCCCGTATGGGTAGGGCCGGACTTGTAGCTTTCAGCAGGCGAGGAATTTATTCCCACGCGGATCCCCGACCCAAGGTCAGCGCATATAGTGAAGGGGAGAGGCCATATTGAACGCGAGGGAATACCCGTACGGGTACTGGAACGTATGGCAGGTATACGTCCATCCAGGTCTCGTGGAGATTCGCTAGAATGCCTGGATCGCCTCGACGCGCGTTGGAAAGATGTCGAATATCCGATGCATTCGTGAGATCTCGAATACCGCGCGCACCGGCTTCGTGAGGCCGCACAACTTCAGGTCGCCGTTTGCTGCATTTAGTCGTCGCATACAGGAGAGGATGGCGCCCAGCCCGGCGCTGTCGACGAACTGCAAAGGACTCATGTCGAAGACGACCTTGCGGCTTGCGTCCACCACGGCCTGCATGTCGCGCTTGAACTCCTCCGCCGCGCTGGCATCCAGATGTTCGGCCCGAAGCGTGACCACCGTAACATCTCCACTCGCCTCGATTTCCAGATTCAACGTCTCCGCCTTCCGTTTAACGATCAAGCGTTGAGATTACTCGCCCCTGTATTTCACCAGCGTGAGGCCGTTCCTCCCCTGCGGGTCGCGAAAATACTCGGCAGCCTCAACGCTATTTGCGATCATGTAGACGCCGAAACCGCCGTCGCGAGTGCCGTCGAAGGCCGGCAGGTGCGTGGATTCGGCATCGAACGACTTCCCGGCGTTGTAGAGGCGAATGATCACGCGGTCGAGAAAGGCCTCCGCCTCGATCCGGACGGGCTCGCCGGTTCGACCCTCGTAGGCGTGACGCATAATGTTGCTTGCTGCCTCGTTCACTGCCAACTCCAACTGATTGATCCGGGACTCGTCCATCGCCGCGGGCGGCGCGTCCCGGCAGAAAGTCCTCACGAACGCGCGGATTGGGGCAAGTTCCGTCAGGTCGCTCTGAACGTCGATAACGGACGCGGCGAGGGGCGCCTCCTCGGTGCGCTGAGCGGGGTAGGAGTTGTCGGACGAGGCCGCCGGCTGCACCGAGCGATCCCCGTTGTCGACGTGGTTAAGAACTACACCGTTTCCGGGTTCGCCCGCTCCCTCAGGTCCATCCGACGTCTGCAGCGCCAGGATGCGCACGATCACGCAAGTGAGATCGTCGGTGAAAGTCTCCGCCTTCGAGAACGCAATTACCGCCTGCCGGATTCCTTCCACGACGGCATCGGGCGCCAGATGGGCGTTAGCGCGCACGGCATCGGCCAATCGGTCAAACCCGAAGAGCTCGCCCGCATCGTTCCGCGCTTCCGTGACGCCGTCCGAGTAGAAGCAGAACAGGTCTCCCTCCGAAAACGGGACGGTAACCTGCCGGTAAACCTCCTGCTCGCTGACTCCCAGCGGCAGGCTGTCGCCCTCCAGCGTGTGAAGCTCGCCCGTTCGATCGACGAGATGAATGG
The DNA here is from genome assembly GCA_038211235.1 of Chthonomonadales bacterium. Classification (GTDB taxonomy): domain Bacteria; phylum Armatimonadota; class Chthonomonadetes; order Chthonomonadales; family Chthonomonadaceae; genus DATGJU01. The sequence goes on from JBBQVV010000003.1 coordinate 37,288, forward strand.
TCTTCGTATGCCCGCAGTCCACGAACGTAACGCGCTGGTGGACCTGGTCGAATCGTGCGTAGCAGAGCGTCATGAAGGTATCAAGGCCGATGAACTGCTTTGTAACCCTGCCGTGAACGTGGGCTATGATCTCTTCGGGCTCTGGAAGCGCTCCATGCTCGGCGGACAGCAGGTGGCTGAGCGCGCGCAGGAAGTGACTCTTGACCGCGGCTCCAAAGAGCGCCGCTGGAACGCCCTTTCCCATGACGTCGCCGACAATTACGTCGAGGCACCGCCTCGAGTGCTGAAAGAAGTCGTAGAAGTCCCCGTCGATCTGCTCGGACGGAACGGTCAGCGCGGCGATTTCCACGCCCGGCAGATCGCGCGGCGGCTGCCCCAACAGGAGAGTCTGCTGGATTCGAGCTCCGATCTCGACCTCTCGCGCTCTCGCGAGCCCAAGGGCCTCGACCGAAGCCAGGAGCGCCGCCTGAAGGTCGAGAATTCGGCGGCCGGCGCGCAGGCGCACCTGTAGCCGGTGGATCTCGAACGGCTTGATGATATAGTCGTCCGCGCCGGCCTCCATACCCTCGATGATGTCCTCCTTGCGGTCCTTTGACGTGAGGAGGATGAAATAGACATAGGGCGCGTCGCTCCGCCGGCGCATTCGGCGACAGACCTCCACGCCGTCCATCTCGGGCATAAGCCAATCCAGGATCGCAATCGGCGGCGCGTCATGGCTCTGAAGTATCTCCCACGCCTCCGCGCCATCGTGGGCCACGACGACGTCGTAATCCCATTTCTTGAGGATCGCCTCAAGCATGCGTCGTGGCACGGGATCGTCGTCCGCAATCAGGATTCTCATGAGCCACGCTCATGCAGGAATGCCATAAGGGCGCGTTCAAGTGGGGCGACTTCCCGAAGCAGGTCCGCGTGCGCCTGCGCCAACTCTTCAAAATCTCGATCGTGGCCGATATCTTCAAGTCGCGTCGCAGCCTGGAAAGCTCGGTGCGCCGCTAGGCTTCCCGCGGAGCCCTTAAGCGCATGCGCGGCGCGTTCCAGCTTGTCGCCATCGCGTCGGGCCGTGGCATCCGCGATATCCGCTAGCCTGGCCGGCATGTCGTCGATGATCAGCGCGACGATCTCCTTTAGCAGATTCGTGTCGCCGTCCACTCTTTCCATCGCCTCGCCGATGTCGAAGATGTCAGCTTGCGCCAGTCCGCGATCCTCGGACTGGGCGCCGCCACGTTTCTCCTCGCACGATCGCGGCGAGACCGTAGGTTCGCGGCTCGATACGACTCCCTCGATGATCTTGAAAAGCTCCTCGACCTTTAGCGGCTTGGAGACGTAACCGTCCATTCCGGCGGCAAGGCAGCGGTCACGATCGCCGGTCATCGCATGTGCGGTCATCGCAACAATGGGTATATGCCCGCCCGTCGCGGTTTCCGAGACGCGAATTGCGGCCGTCGTCTCGAATCCATCCATGTCTGGCATCTGCACATCCATGAGGATTATGTCGAAGAGCTCGTTCCGCAGCGCCTCGAGCGCATCTCGGCCGTTGGAGACAACGCACACCGCGTGACCGCGTTTTTCCAGCAGACGAGCGGCAAGGCGCTGGTTGACGGTGTTGTCCTCCGCGAGCAGAACGTGAAGGGGTCGCTGGGTTCCCGGCAGAGGTGAGAGCGACGGGGCCGTCGTCCGGCGCTCGTGGGAAGGCGCGTAGTCCAGCGAGGTGACGATGGCGTCGAACAGGTCGGATTGTCGAATCGGCTTGGTCAAATGAGCTGCGATGCCCAGATCGGCGCACCGGGCGTGGTCCCCGGACCGGCCGGCGGATGAGAGCATCATAACGGTCGCCCGGGTCAGCTCGGGATGGTTCGCCATCTGCTTCGCCAGCATGAAACCATCCATCTCGGGCATCATCGCGTCGAGCAGGGCCAGGGAGAACGATTGGCCAGCCGCCCTGGCCCGCTCTAGCTCCTGAAGCGCTGCCCGGCCGCTCTCAACCATCACGGGCCGCATTCCCCAGTTGGTCAGCACCTCTTCGAGAATTCGCCGGTTGGTCGCGTTGTCGTCGACCACGAGGACGGACAATCCATGCAGATCGACACATCCCGCGGCGCGCGGCGCGGCGTCACGTGTCTGAGTCCCGAAGCGGGCGGTAAAGTGAAAGACGCTTCCCTTGCCCGGCTCGCTCTCTACCCAGATCTCTCCTCCCATCATTGCGACCAGTTGCGACGAGATTGCAAGACCGAGTCCCGTACCCTCATACTTGCGTGCCATGGAGCTGTCGGCCTGCGTGAATGCCTCGAAAATCAGCCGCTGCTTCTCCGGAGGGATGCCGATGCCGGTGTCTCGCACCGCGAAATGGAGAAGCGTCCCGTCACACGGTTCCGAACCGGTCGAGTCGGAGCGTGTGGCGCCTGTGGAGACTTCCACGACCACCTCTCCCTCTGAGGTGAACTTGATCGCATTGCCCGCCAGGTTGACTATGATCTGTCTCAGCCTTCCCGGATCGCCGGTGAGCGCGTCCGGGAGGTCCGGTGGAATGTGGCAGACCAGCTCCAGGTTCTGTTTGTGCGCTCGAAGCGCCAGCGTTTTCATCGTGTCCTCCAGGTTCTCCCGGAGGCTGAACTCCCGCATGTCAAGATCGAATTTGCCGGCTTCGATTTTCGAAAAGTCCAGAATGTCGTTGAGCAGCATCAACAGACTGTCGGCCGAGCTCTTCACCATCGTGAGGAACTCGTGCTGTTCGGAGGTGAGCGGCGTATCGAGGGCCAGTTCGGTCATGCCGATGATGCCGTTCATCGGCGTGCGGATCTCATGGCTCATGTTGGCGAGAAATTCGCTTTTGGCTCGCGTCGCGGCCTCGGCGGCATCCTTGGCAGCTTGCAGATCGCGCTCCGCCCGCCTTCGGGCGATAAACTGTCCAATCTGGCTGCCGAGCGCTCCGATCATGGAGAGGAGCTCATTGTCGGGCTTGCCGATCTCACGGCTGAAGCATTCGATTACGCCCGTTACGTCGCCTCCGAACAGAATGGGGAACGCGAACGCGCCGTGCAGCCCAAGGTCGGCGGCGGTCGAGCGGGCCGCAAATTGTGGATCCTGCTGAACGTCGGGAATCCAGAGTGGCTGCCCGCTTGCCCAGATTCGACCGGGAAGCCCGACTCCGCGTTCTAAACTGTTCTGTCGCGTTCGAAGACCGGCTTTGTCGGGCGCGGTTACGGCAGACTGCCAGAGATCCACGCACCGCATCACGTCCTCTGAGCGGTCTACGATCCAGAGCGCTCCAAACTCCCAATCGGCGCTCTCACAGATCGCCTCCAGAATTTGAACTGCTGCCTCCACAAGGCTGGGAGCCTCAGCCAGCACGCGAGTAACTTCGTACTGCGCTCGGAGCCGGCGCTCGGCACGCTTCTGATCGGTAATGTCGCTCAGGGATCCCGCTACGCGCGTTGGATTGCCTTCAGCGTCCCAAATCGCTTGGCCCCGGGCGTGGAACCATCGGTACTCACCGCTTCCGGTGCGGAGCCGGTACTCCACGTCGTAAGGCGCGCGGCCCTTGAGATGCGCGTCCAGGACCTCCAGAACCCGGTCATGATCTGCAGGGTGAAGTGCCGACTCGAACGATGCGAATTCGTTCTTGAACTCGTGGTCGAGGTAGCCGAGGAGCTCTTTCATCCGCGGTGAGTAGTAAACCTCATTGGTGTGGACATTCCAGTCCCACAGGCCGTCCTGCGAGCCGCGCACTGCCAACTCGTAGCGCTCTTCGCTGTCTCGCAGCGCCTCCTCTGCTCGCTTGCGGCCTGTTATGTCCCAGAAGATCCCCTGTATCTCGACAGTTTCGCCGTCGGCGTCGTAGACGGGGGTCTTGCGCACCTCGACGAATCGCGGTTCGCCGTTAACAGTATGCTGCTCAACGTCCGCGAGGGTCTCGCCGGTCTGGATGACGCGCAGATCGTCCTGGCGATACTTCTCTGCCAGCTCGGGAGCGAAGAAATCGGAGTCCATCTTGCCGATGACCTCGCTCAGCGGGTGGCCTATCGTGGCTACGAACTGCGAGTTCGCAAACGTGAAGCGGCCGGTCAGATCCTTTCGGAATACGTTCAGCGGAAGGCTCTCGACCAGGGAATGGTAGAGAGACTCGGAATCGCGCAAGGCCTGTTCGGCTCGCATCCTATCGGCTATTTCCGCACGTAGGGCCTGGTCGCTAATTGCCATTCGTCCTATCCTGCATTGGGCGGAAGCACTCTGCCGTCCGAGACGTCGGCCGGCATGGGCCAGATCGCTCTTCCTTCCAATTTTCCAGTGTACATTTGAACATTTTCAACCCCCGTAGGCCTCCCCCGGCTCATTCACGAAACGGACGGCCCGACTAACATAGCGACGGGCCTCCGTGCCCGTCATGAATTGATCAGGCTAACGGTCTGGCACCCAATCGTGACCGGTTCCTTAGCTTCGTGTTTCGCTTCTCGGCGACTGGTTTCCTCCACCGCATGGCGCGAAGGAACTAGGTTTACCCGCAGACAGCTCACAAGCTCTATCATCCGCAGGCATGGATTTCTTGCCCCACCAATAGATCGGTGAATCGCTCCGAGTTTATGATATTGCTCCACGCCGATAAGCGGCGCTCTGAGCGCGACAGAAACCAGTTGACTTGGATCGATAATCTTGTTATAATGGCAAGGTACCGTATTTCTTGCAGGTGCCGGTGGCCAGAGTGCCGGCGATCCGGGCAGACCGAAGGCGAGCTGCTGACTGTTGTTGACCGCCTGCGCCCACTGAATACACGATCATTGGAGTAGGCTTGTGGCAGTACCGTTTCGCAAGGCGGGTGGGCTTATCCGTGCTCGTCGAATGGCCCTATCCCGGTTCGGATTTGATATCTCCTTCGGTTTGTACACCTCCAGCGCCTCCGCGGAGTTGCCCGGATCCTACATAAGAATCGACGCCGGTGGAGTCGAGTATCGGCTGAAGACGCCGATCGCACGCCATCCGAGCAGGCAGAGATCGCGCGGGGATCACTCCACCACGTTTCACGTGGGAACTGCGATTCCGACGGACATCGAGGGGCGATCCTCGACGTCGTCACCGGAAGCTACACTAGAGCTCGTTACTACGCACCGCAAACGCCGAGCGTACGCCTGGCTCGTGCTCTCCACCGGTCTCGTAATCGCCGCGGGATTGGTCTTCCTCCACCTGATCGCAAGCGCGGCCGCGGCGGCCATCGCGATCGCGGCGGCCTCAATCGTCCGACGATTCGACACCCGGCGAAGGACCTTCGAGCTCGACTTCATCCTGGATCTTGCGGCGCGACAGCGGTGGACGTTATTGAATAGCGCACTTGCTGAGCTTAGCCAGTCTCAAGAGCTGTGGCAGCTTGCGGAGAGCAAGCGGAATTCCGACGCGAGCCCTACGAGCGAAGATGCTGTCAACGGCACGCGGAGGTCCGCGGTACTGGCTCAGGCGGAGCCGAAGTATCTCGCTACGAACGTGATGCCGTATGAGCTCCACGTCGGTAGGGAGCGGTTTTACTTCTATCCGGACCGGATTTACATTCTGAAAGACGGCTCTTATCGTTCGATCCAATATACCAGCATTCAAATAGACACGGACACGCCGGCGTACGCCGCTTCGGGATCACAGCACGTTGATGAGCGCGCCGTTGGCGCGACTGTAGAACCGTCGGGTGAGTCCCATGGGTTCGACGCGCTGGGCGCGGGCAACTGCGCGGGATCGACCGCGCGCTGCGGCGTCGTGGAGCTGCGATCGGGCAGCGACTGGAGCCTAAGGCTGCAGTCGAGCTCGCAAACGGCAGTAGAGAGATTTGCCGAGCTGTTCCGGCAGAGTAGCGCTGCGTCGAATCGGCAGTCATCAATAAGGCAGGGCAACTTCCGAGAGGGGACTCGGACGACACGAGCCATGTCATCGCCGACTCCACCTACGCCCGATAGTTATCGGGTACTTGGACTCACAACAGATTCGACGAGGGACGAAGTCTTCGCCAGGTACCGCGAACTTGCGAAGTCCTACCACCCCGACCGGGTGTTCAACTTGCCGCAGGAATTCCAGGCCCTAGCGCACCAGAAGATGGCGGAGATCAACGCAGCGTTTTCCGATCTAAAGCGATCGCGCGGCTGGTAGGAGATCGCGCGCGGCGAGAAGAGTGTACACCAGATTTGCCTGCGGTGATTTTATTATCTGTCTTGCTGTTGACAATAACACGCACCTTTTGATATACTCCCCATGGACTATGCGCTCGGGCTAAAGGCGCGTCGCATCCGCAGATCCCTACTTCCGTACCACCCACACCTTGATGAATGAACCGGTAGCGAATCAGCTGAAGACTCTGGGTCGGACAGGGCCAATGGCGATATGGGTCATCCACGAGACATATCCGTACGCGCCGCTCGCTCTTCGGAAGAGAGCTCTGCCGGAGATCCGTTCTCAACGCCTCCTTGGCAGCCGCTACGTCGGCGCCAGTATACTGGCGAGAGCCAGTCGCAAAGGAACTACACATGAGGAACCGCATCGCAGTATCGTGGCTTGCAGGCATTCTCCTTATTGCACTGTCCGGCTGTTCGGACGGAGGCAGCAGCAGCTCTAACGGTAACAGCGTTGACACGCCTGTCAATAGCGCGGACGGCAAGGCGGCCGTCGTGGTACCGGCCGGATCCGCCATTGCAGCCAGTAAGGTTACCGTTGCTCCTACGGTCCCCGCGTCTGTACCGGCTTCGACCGGGCTCGTACCTGGAACGGCTTATGACTTCGGGCCGGCCGGAACAGTATTTGCGAAGCCTGCCACTGTCTCCCTGAAATACGATCCAACCAAGTTGCCTGCCGGTGCGGTGGAGAACTCACTGCAGGTATTTACGGTCAGCAGCGGCAAATGGACCCAGGTGCCGGGGAGTTCGGTGGACACAACCAAAAAGGTTGTATCCGCTCCGGTGTCGCACTTCAGTACCTATGGCATTCTCAGCCCGAATACCTATTCTGGAACGTTCTCAGGTCACTATTCCGGGACCGGCGCCGGAACCTTCCAGATGGTTCTGCTCCAGACGGGTGCAATCGCTGTCACCGGGACGGATGCCGTAGTGGGTCCATTTGCCGGATCGGGAACCGTTTCACTCACCGGAAGCGCGGCTGTCGGGGCCAACGGAAGTGGAACCATAAACAGTGGGGCGACGTTCACCTTCACGGGCGCGTTCGTTAAGACTGGAACGACCGATACAGCTACGGGCACCTGGACGGCATCCGCGCCGGGAGTCTCCGGCACTGCGACTGGAACCTGGTCAATCCCATAACGCCGTCCTAATGGACAGCGGCGATCGTGTTTCCGGCGGATCCTCCCTGCCGGAAACACGGAATCGTCCACCGGTTTCTCCCCCAGCCACTTGCCTCCTCCTCCACCTCGTATCTCCTCAATCGTCAAAGCTTCGAATCCGTGAACTCCTCGCGAAGGGGAAATCGCGATAGGAAATACCTCGTCGGATGGCTGTATTCGATCCTCCTGAACCGGCTCGGCGGGAAACAAGCTCGCGCCCTACGGTTGGACGCATCACCAGCACAAGATCGATTCGCGTGTATTCGGGGCGACTAATTCACCTTCTTTAACTCATGCCAATCGCCGCCGGCACCCACACGGACATCGTTCGTCAGAACATAGTCCGAGCCATTTGTGATGGCGCGACTGTATCCGCTCGGCAGGATGAACTCTGTGTGACCGTCCGTGTACCGGTCGCGGTCCAGGACGTAGTCGCAGACGTTGCGGGTGCTCTTGTCCCTGGCTGCCATCTGCGCGTTGAACGCCTCCCGGTTGGAAATTGACAGATCGCGATAGTGTTGCCGCAGCGCGGCGAACTGCGCGTCTAAACGCGCCTGGCCCTCGCGCTGAATCTCCTTGAGAATCATGATGCAGATCTCCTGATACTGCTGGTAGAACTGCGGGTCCCACTGGCGGGAGGACAACACGACTGCCGCCAGTTTCATCGCTTTGGGGAACTCTGCTTCAGGCCCGGTAATCGATATGATATTGGAGATAGTCCAGTTGCCCAACGAGAATCGTGGATCGCGGCCATTCTCGTATCCATCGAGATGACAGCCTGATTTCGTGAGCATGGGTACGCCGTCGATGACGTAGCGCATCTTAACCGAACAGGTGAATGCGAAGGACTTTGTGGCTTCGGTCACCTTGAAGATGCTGGGTACGGCTACCTCCTGGCGATCGGCGACTTCCACCTCAACCCCTGGGTGGCCCTTCTTGAACACGTCGATGAGAAGGTCGGTCGGGTGCTCCGGGGGCTCCTTGCCCTTTAAGCCCTGGTTGCCCAAATGCGTGAAGCCAAACCCGACCGTGTTCAGCCAACGGACAATGAACCGGCCGTCGGGTGACGTCGATACAGTGGATATCGTCAGCGGCGTGTTTCGCTGCTGGAGGTTCCACGTGATCGAATCGGTCGCCTTCCATCCCTTCGGGATCAGGTAGGACAGGGCAAGGTGGTCTGATCCGTTTGTGTCCAGCGCCTTGTGAAGCGAAAACGCCACGGTATCCGAATGAGCGGCGGCACAGAGTGAGCCGATGCCTGCCAGGGCGACCAGTTGTCTGAGGAGTCTGTAAGCGGGAATAACCTCACCTCCGGCACCGCGCGATCGCGCGTGCGTTATTGTGCGTTACAGTGTACCAGGTTCGTTGTGGCAAGATTGTCGCAAGTATCAGCCTCGCGATATACTGTAGCAGCGGCTATTTTCCAGCCTGGTCACGCTTGAGCAGGCGCGCCTGCTTGATCTGGCCGGGCTTGTGATGGAACGGTCCCTCGCCGATGCGGTAGAGCTCAATCCGTGGAATGAGCGTTTCCGGTAACTCGTTCCAGGCTGCTCGAAAGTCGGCGTTGATCTCGATCAGCCGCTCCGTGATGGATGCCGCGAACCGCTGCGTGAGCGCTTCGTCAGGTTCGACGTCAACTTCAAACAGGAAGCAGGGTCTGACACCACCGTTTGGCGTCTCGGATAAGGACTGACAGAACGAGCGGGTCATCCTGGCCAGGTCCGGATCGCTATAGAGGCACTGCTCCACATCCTCGGGATAGATATTGGCGCCCATGACACTTAGGGTGAAGTCGCGCCGGCCGTAGACCCATAGAAACGGAAAGCGCATGTTGCGTGATGCGGTGGCCGTGGTGAGTCGATCGATGTCGTGTCCTTCCGCGGCGAGCACCTCCGCCATCTCATCGTAACGGAGGATGCCTCCCTGATCGTGGACATTGTAACGAATCCGAGGCGATAGTAGCGACGAACGCGTGATCGTGACGATCAGCTCTCCATCGTCGTTCACCTCCACGTGGTGCATGAGCGGATTGTACTGGAACACCATCGGCAGGCGCGAGTCTGAGCCGAACAGCCGGCTCCGAACGGCCGAGTTGTCGCGAGCGAGGCGGCGGACTGCGACCGATACGGGCGTCTCTCCGGCGACTCCAAGTTCCAGGTCGGTGGCGCCGTAGCCGCTATAGACCAACCGAAAGCGCTGCTGCAGGTATTCGCGCAGCCCCTCGGACATTCCCTCGCCTCCAACCATCGCATTCAGCTGGTATTCGTGAAGCGGGAATCCCTGTGTCTCGGCTTCGTCGAGGACCTGTTTCAGAAACGGCGGATACCCAACAATGAGGTAGTTATGTTTGGGACCGAGGAATCGGAGCGTGTTGAGGATTTTTGAGACATCAGGCCCGGTGTTCTTGACGATACTGTTCAGCTGCAGCGCCTCCCCCATGTTCACGCCCGTTGCCCATGCCCCCATGGAGAAGGCGTTGATGGTGATCCAGGGCTGCGAGCCGAAGCAGTAGGTGGCGAAATAGCTGATGAAGCGGTGACTCTCCCGACGCTCCCGGTGACTGCGAACCCAGTTGTAGGGCGTGCCCGTGCTGCCGGACGACTCGTCGATTGTGATATCCGTATCGGGAATATTGCCTCCGACGCAGCGAGCATCGATAGGGAAGGCGTCTATGTAGGAAGCCTTATCGGTCTCCGGCACTTTGGCGTCCCGGCCCGCGCATTCGGCAAGGAACTGATCGTAGGCCGGTACCTGGCGCGAGGCGCGATAGTGCGCACGGCGGGCGCGAATCTGTCCGGTCCATTCAAGCAAGCGGGGCGAAAGGCGACTCATTCCCCACATAAACGTTCGGTAACTATGCGAGGTCAGGTGAAGGAGACCATCGAGCGGCATGAGTGTCGTGAACTGGACGCGTTCCAACAGTGTAGGGCGAAGCGCTCTGCGCGCGCCGGCCCGCAATGTCCATGATAGGGTGTTCATGGAGCTATTGTAGGCGAACACCACGCATCGCGCATGGGCCAAACGGCCTGTTTATTGAAGGATATGGTCCTGATCCTGGCCTGGTCCTCTCGTCGCCGCTGCGGCTGCCGTCGACACTCGGGACGGGCAGTCTGTGCCGACAACAGTAGAGACCTCGTTATCGACCGGTTTGAGGCGGGACGTCGTTTCTAGTCTGCGACCCTGGTCCCGGCTTGCCGCCTCTGTAAACAGTTCTAATTACCTGGCTGAGCATAGTTGACCGACAGGCCCAGGAAGACGAAACACATCTCATCGGTCGTCTGCTCGCCGAAATGCACGATTTGTGGCGGCTGTGCGGTCTGGCGCGGGTTCTGTTCCGAGTTGTCGTACGTCGAGTAGACGTCAACGTGTGTGCCTTTCGGCAACGTGATAGGCTCCTTGTAAAAGTAGGTCGCCTGCCAACTGAAGTCCCAATCGTTGATCCAGATGAGCGTTGTACGCGTGCCGTCCGGAAATG
>JBBQVV010000004.1:0-45925 GCA_038211235.1 Chthonomonadales bacterium
AGAAGTGGACGTAGTGACTTGACCGACCGGTCCGGCGCGCCGACGCAAATGAGGGAGCGTTTTCGATGGAGCTGATCCACGTTGACTTGGGAAGTCATGATCGTGATTATTGCGAGAACCTCTGCCGCCGATTGGAGCAGGGCAACATACTCGTCCTGAATCCTTCAGAGTTCGCTCCCAGCGCCGAAGACGGTACCTTCCTGAGAGAGCAGCGGCAAACCATTGGTGGCACACACAAGAATATCGCGTACAAGCCCCATCTGGACAAGGTTACAGGTGTCAGGATGGAATCGGCGGACAGTGCGGATCGCACTCGAAGAGTGATTGCCGACTACTCGCGTGGGGCCTTGAAAATCATGAGCGGGTTATTCCCGCACTATGCCAGACATTGGAAAGTAGACTACGCTTCGTTTCGTCCGGTCGAAGAACAGGGACGCGATCTGCCGATCCGCCATCGAAACGATCTCATGCACATCGATGCCTTTCCAACGCGTCCAACACATGGGGGCCGAATCCTGAGACTCTTCACGAACATTCATCCGAGTCGTGATCGAGTCTGGGGCACGGCGGATGAGTTTGAGGTCCTGGCCGCAAAGCACGCTGCCAGGGCAGGTCTTAAGGACGTTACCGGCTGGACTGCAAGGGGGCGCAGGAAGCTGATGAGTATCGCCGCCAAGTTAGGCGTCAACGTTCCGGATCGCTCCGCTTACGACGAGTTCATGCTTCGCTTTCACAACTACCTCAAGGCGAATGAGGAGTTCCAAAGGAGCGGGCAGTCCAACACGGCGGCGTTCCCGCCAGGCGCGAGCTGGATCACGTTTACCGATCAAGTCGCGCACAAGGCTCTTTCGGGTCAATATGCGCTGGAACAGACCTGCATCGTGCCTTTCGGAGCAATGTTGATGCCCGAATGCGCGCCCGTGAGCGTGCTCGAACGTATTGCCGGAACGCGACTGATCGTTCCCCGGCCTCTGGCGCAGGAGGCGGGCGAGGTTTCGGGCAGAGTTCACGCGTGAGTTTAAAATGACCGCTGGATCGCTGCCTGATCTCCGAAAGCTGCGCCGCGTGTTGATCATCCGACTAAGCGCAATTGGCGATGTGATCCACGCCCTCCCACTTGCCTCGGCGCTCAGGGACGCTCATCCGCATCTGGAGATCACGTGGCTCGTGGAGGAGATTCCCGCGGACGTCGTGCTCGGCAACCCGGACCTGAATCGTGTCATTGTGGTTCCGCGTGCGCGTTGGAAGCGAGGGCGCTTCCACTCGCCGGCAGTCTGGCGGGAGATTATCGGGTTTCTGGGTTCGCTGCGACACGAGAGGTTTGACCTTACGATCGACCTCCAGGGGTACGCAAAGAGCGCCACTTATGTGCTCGCAGCTGGATCGCCGTGGCGAGTCGGGTGGTGGCGGATGAGAGACGGCTCGAACCTGGTGTCTCGGCCGCTTCCGCGACGCGTGCAGAGCGTTCACCGTGTGGACTGGTTTTTGGACGTTGCAAGAGCTCTTGGCGTAAACGCTATTCACGCACGCTTTCCGATCCATATCCCGGACGCGGCCCGCCTGCGGATGCGAGCGATGCTCGCGGGGTGCGGGATCAGCGAGCTGCAGCGGTTTGTCGTTATCAACCAGGCGGCCGGTAACCCTCCACGCCGTTGGAGTGTCGCCCGATTCGCAGCGCTTGTATCGCAGTTGGCAGTCCGCTATCGGCTACCTTCGGTGCTGGTGGGAACAACACCCGAAGCGGAAGACTGTGAATGGATCGTACGCCAGGCCAGTCGCGACTTCGAATCGAATGACATCACCGATGTTCCCGCGCCGGTCAACCTCGCGGGTGCGACGTCACTAAAGGAGTTGGCCGCGCTGCTGGACACTAGCGTACTTCACGTTTCTGGCGATACCGGCTCAACGCATTTGGCGGCGGCGCTCCAGACGCCGGTGGTCGCGATCTATGGCTCGACGGACCCCGCCCATGCCGGTCCATGGGGCCAGGCTGAAAATGTGGTGGCGCGACGAGATGTATGTTCGCCTGACTGCACGACTCGCCAATGCACTTTTGCAGCTAGAAGTGCCGTCGGCCATGGACGCCGAGCGCTCCCGCCGTCCGTGGATGGCCTGGACGAAAATGACTCGCCGTCCGCGCGATGCCTCGATGCGATAACCGTAGAGGACGTTCTCGTGGCAGTGGACCGCGTCCTGGCGATGAGGCGCACCATCGTATGATGATCGTTTCGGGCGGCTGGGCCGATGAACGACGCCGGCTGAGAGGGACCTCTGCTGATCGTCCTCCGGGTAAGGGGCACGATGGAGATACTTGAAATCGTCTCTGGCGCAGAGATAAACGGAGCTGTCGTTCACTGCGCACTGCTGACGCGTGAACTCGTGAGGCGCAACCATAGCGTCACCGTGTTATGTCGCCACGACGCCAAGATCAGGCGATTGCTCGCGGGCGTTCCGGTCCGAATAGTCGAGTCCGATCTTCATCGGTTTCCGTTCGACGAACTGCGGCATATCGGGGCCATGATTCTTGAACAGGGAATCGAGGTCATCCACACGCACATGACTCGCGCCCATAACTTCGGCGTGCTGCTTCGGCGCTTCGGCCGGGTGCCCTGCGTTGCCACGGCACACTCCCATATCGTGCAGCCGCTCACATGGATGTTCAATGACCGCGTTATCGCGGTCTCAAACGCGACGAAACGGTTTCAGCAGGCGCACAACTTTGTACGCGCGGATCGGATTGAAACCGTCTATGGGTTTACCGACTATGAGCGCCTTGCCGCGGTTCCTGCGGAGACCGGCGCCGAAGTGCGCCGCGAACTGGGTTTGTCGGCTGATACCCCCGTGTTCGGTATTATCGGGGACATCATTCCGCGAAAGGGCCATCTGCATCTGATAAGAGCGCTTTCGGAGTTAGTACAGTTTATCCCACAGGTGCGTATGATTGTGGTAGGCGATCCCAAGCGCAAAATTGGCCGCCTGTACCACGAGCGGATCCTGGCGGAGGCGAACCGTCTCGGAGTCGACCGGCACATCTTATGGACCGGATATAGAAGTGACATTCCGAGTATCATGAGAGCGCTGGACGTCTATGTGCTCGCCTCGCTGGACGAGATGTTTCCCGTTGCGGCCCTTGAGGCGATGGCTGCCAGACGCCCAATCGTAGCGACCGATGTTGGGGGCGTCCCGGAGTGTCTAACCGACGAGGACAATTCGCTGCTGGTTCCAAGTGCCGATCCGGCCTCTCTCGCACTCGCCATTCGGCGCCTGTTAACGGATCGCGATCTGGCGGACAGGCTCGCCGAACGCGCCCAGACGTTGGCGCGCCAGCAGTTTTCGGTACAGAGCCAGGCGCCAAGGGTTGAGGCGGAGCTGCGTAGAGCCGTGGGAGCAAGGACGGGGACGGAAAGACGGGTATGGTACAGATAGGAGATCTTACGGTAGGCGGTCGCGGGAGCAAGTTAACGCTGATTGCCGGACCGTGCGTGGTCGAGAGTCTGGAGCTATGCCGCGCCATCGCACGAGATGTTCGCCGTATCACGGACGACCTTGGGATAGGCTATATCTTCAAGGCAAGCTTCGACAAGGCCAATAGAACCGCTGGCAGTTCATTTCGCGGACCTGGAATGGACGCCGGTCTCGAGGTGTTACGGGCCATACGCGAGGAGTTTGGAGTGCCTGTTCTGACAGACGTGCACGAAACCACACAATGCAAGGCGGTAGCCAGCGTGTGCGACGTGCTTCAGATCCCTGCGTTTCTTTGCCGGCAGACAAATCTGATCGTCGCGGCAGCGGAGACGGGAAGAGCTATCAACATTAAGAAAGGCCAGTTCCTTGCGCCTTGGGACATGCAGAATGTCGTGCGCAAGGTCGAAGAAACGGGAAACAGGAATCTATTGCTTACTGAGCGCGGTGTATCCTTCGGATATAACACACTCGTGGTCGACATGGCGAGTCTGCCCCAGCTTCGCGCGCTGGGTTACCCGGTGGTCTTCGACGGAACGCACAGCGTGCAGAAGCCGGGATCCGGCGCAGGCGGCACGAGCTCCGGCGGCAGGCGCGAGTTCATTCCGTATCTGACTAGGGCTGCCGTTGCCGTCGGCGTGGATGCGCTTTTTCTTGAGGTTCATCCTGAGCCGGGCATGGCGCTTTCTGACGCCGCAACGATGCTCCCGCTATCGCAACTGGAACGCCTCCTTCGGCAGGCGGTTGCAATTCGAAGTATCGTCGAGCCGAACGAAGAATAGGGAAAGGCAGGCAAGATTGAAAACGGCGCTGATAACCGGCATAACCGGACAAGACGGTTCTTACCTGGCGGAACTGCTGCTTGGCAAGGGATATCGGGTCGTTGGAGTCGTGCGACGTTCGAGCACGGAGAATTTCGAGCGAATTGCCCAAATACGTGATCGAGTTACGTTGGTTCAGGCGGACCTTCTCGACCAGTACTCGCTCATTGAATCCGTAAAGACGTCCGAACCAGATGAGATCTATAACCTGGCAGCGATGTCATTCGTTCCGACGAGCTGGACCCAACCGGTTCTCACCGCCGAATTCACCGCTCTTGGTGTGACGCGGATGCTTGAGGCTGTTCGGTGGGTAAATCCGAAGATTCGGTTTTACCAGGCAAGCTCGAGCGAGATGTTCGGAAGGGTGCGCGAGACGCCTCAGACGGAGATGACACCGTTCTATCCTCGCAGTCCTTACGGCGTTGCCAAAGCGTACGGGCACTATATTACGGTCAACTATCGCGAGAGCTACGACCTCTACGCGGTATCCGGCATTCTTTTCAACCATGAGAGTCCCAGGCGCGGCCTGGAGTTCGTAACCCGCAAGGTGAGCAACGCCGTAGCGCAAATCAAGTTAGGGCTGGCGTCGGAGCTCCGGCTAGGCAATCTGGAGGCCCGACGTGATTGGGGATACGCGCCGGACTACGTGGAGGCCATGTGGCGTATGCTGCAACAGGACGCGCCGGACGATTTCGTGATCGCGACAGGCGAAACTCGGTCCGTACGCGAGCTTGTGGAGGCAGCGTTCGCACATGTGGGCCTGGACTGGCAACAGTTCGTCGTCCAGGATCCCGCATTCTACCGGCCGGCGGAAGTCGACCTTCTCGTCGGCGACCGTTCAAAGGCAAGCGATCGCCTCGGATGGAATCCGACGGTGCCGTTCGGGACGATTGTCAATACCATGGTAGATGCCGACCTGGAGCGCAACCGCTGCGCGGCGGGCAAAACGTAGCGACAGGAGATGCGACCCACCGTGCAACCGAGACGAACGCTAATCACGGGCGCGAACGGATTTGTCGGAAGGCATTTGATTCACGATCTGGTACAGACCTACGGGCCGGCCGCGGCGGTGTTTGCGGGAGTCCGGCCGTGTGACATTGGCACCCTCGGAACCGTACCGGCTGCGGCGGGCTGGTCCGGAAGCCAGGCGCCGAACGTCGAGATCATGCCGTTCGAGCTCCTGGACCGGGTCCAAGTGTCTGCAGCGGTCCTTCGCTCCTCTCCGGACTGGATCTTTCATCTTGCTGCGAGGTCGTCCGGTGGTGATCAGGATCGCGACACAATCAGGGCGGTAAACGTAGAGGGCACCAGGAACCTTCTTGACGCGGCAGCCGAGCTTGATCCGTTCCCTCGGGTATTGATCGTCAGTACAGGATACGTCTACGGAAACACCGATCCTCTCCGTCCGGCAAGGGAGGAAGACCCCGTTGGTCCGCTCTGGCGCTATGGACCCTATACTGACAGCAAGATCGAGATGGAGAGCGTCGCGAGGAACTACCGCGGATTTGCCACGGTCGTCCGACCTTTTTCTCACACGGGCCCCGGGCAAGGGGCCGGATTCGTCGTCCCAGCCTTCGCGCGCCAACTTGCTCTGATCGAACGTGCAGGCTCGCCCGCCGTGATGCGCGTTGGTGAACTTAACGCAGCGCGAGACATCCTTGACGTGAGGGACGTGGTGCGTGCATACCGTCACCTCTTGGATGTTGGGCTGGCCGGCGAGGTATACAATGTGGCGACGAGCTCCCCGACTACGATCCGAGAACTGTTGGATGGGCTTCGGGCTCAGGTCGGCATGGACATCGAGATCGAAATCGATCCGCAGCTTCTCAGACCATCAGATATATTGCGCTCCTCAGGCGATCCGCTGAAACTGTGGACGGCGACAAACTGGCGCCCACGAATTCCCCTCGAGTCAACGCTTCGCGATACGCTCGACTATTGGCGCGGACTCACAACTCAATAGCGAAGTGCTCTTGTGGGCGCGGGTTGGCGCGCAATGACTTGGATAGGCATGACCTGGACAGAATTCGCAAGAGAGACACTTGAGGTTGAAGCAGCCGCCATCAGTCGCGCGTCCGCACGTCTTGACGACCGGTTTGAACGGGCGTTGGAGCTGCTGGATCGGTGCTCCGGCAAGGTGATCACCACCGGCGTTGGAAAATCCGGTATGGCGGCGCGCAAGATCGCGTCCACGCTTACCTCTACAGGATGCCCGGCGGTGTTCTTACACCCGTCAGAGGCGATGCATGGCGATCTTGGCATAGTTGCGCGTGAGGACGTTGTTATTGCGCTTTCCAATAGCGGAGAGAGTGACGAGCTCCTTGCCATTCTGCCGGCGCTCCTCGCCCGAAGCGTCCCCATCGTCGCGCTTGCAGGCAACCTGAACTCGACGTTAGCCCAGAAATCGGATGTGGTCCTGGATGCTACAATCGAGAGGGAGGCATGCCCCCTCAACCTTGCGCCCACGACAAGCGTCATCGTCGCCCTGGCCCTCGGTGATGCCCTCGCGATGACGCTGCAGCGACGGCGTGGTTTTCGCGAGGAGGACTATGCGCTGAACCATCCGGGCGGGCGACTGGGGAGGCGCCTTACTCTCCACGTGCGCGACGTCATGCGCGCGGGCGACGATAACGTGCCCGTGGTAAAGCCCGATGCAGGCCTGATGGAGATACTGCGTGAGATCAGCGCGAAGGGGCTTGGCGCGACATGTGTCGCCCAGGATGACTGGATTCTATCCGGCCTCATTACGGATCATGACATCCGCAAGACGCTGGAACAGCATGGCACGGCGGCTCTAGAGCTTGCGGCCCGCGACATCATGAACGACAGCCCGGCAGTAGTCCTGGATCCGGACCAGCTAGCCTTCGAGGCACTGCAGCGAATGGAGGAGCGAGCGCGGCCGATCTCAATCGCACCGGTTGTGGATCGAGCGCGCAAATGCGTTGGGATGCTTCGGGTTCACGATCTTGTTCGCGCCGGACTTTAGCGACACATGCAGTGCGCATCCGGAAGGCTCATGGGCGGCCACGACCATCTTGTTCAGCAAGGTTATCCGTTCCCCGAAGTCAGCGCATCCGTCAAGGCTGAACTATCCAAGTCGCCGGCGGCGCAGCGAATGAGCCGTGGCGTCAGAAGCCATCGCAGTACGCCACCGTTGGGCTCAATTCTGTATGCCTCAATAAACGCTAGGCCGGCCTTTTTCATCTCGATGGACGCACCGGTAAGAACCTGCACGACTCCGCTCAAGTCCGGCTCGTGACCCACGAACATAACACGGTGGCTTTGAGGCACCCCGTGGAGGAGATCTTCAAGCTGGCGACTTCCCAGGGTTCCGGCGGCAAGGCTTTCGGAGATTCGAAGCCCACCGCTCGCAACTTTGACTACTTGCTCTACGATCCGAGCCGTTTCGAGGGCGCGAGGCAGAGGACTCGAGAGGAGCAGGTCTACCTCTCCCACGAGGCGGGACAACCCGACAGCGACGTACTTCATCTCCTCGATGCCTTCGCTCGTGAGCCTGCGGTCATAGTCCCGCCGGGAGTCAGTCCGTTCTTCCGCGGCTCCATGCCTTAAGAAGTAGAGTTTCATGTCGATCTGTTCCTCTGAACCATGGGAAGAAGCGCTGAGAGCGACGCCCACAAGGGCGTCGCTCTCAGCGCAAAGTCACTGCCGCGTTATCGACTCCGAATCGCTGCGGGACAAGAGTCGGCCCGACGGATGCGGATCGGAAGAGTGCTATTCCGCGGATTTCTCGGAGAAATCCGGCAATGTATCGAGCGTATCGAGGGCGCGATGGAATTCGCGCATCTCATCTAAAGTTATAGACCCGAGTCCTGTAATTCGGCTTCGCTCCGTGGCGCTCATCTCCGTTGGCTGGTCCGTTAGGACGCTGTCTTCCCACTCTTCTTGCTTCACAAAGTGTTCGCCGAGCTTCTTGCAGCGCGAGCAGCGATACTTAATGTAAACGTAGCTTGGGCCATATTGGCGCATGTAATAGCCCTGTTGCATCACATCGCGCCGCAGTACCCTCTGCCCGCAGTGACACTTCAGACTGGTCTTCATACGGTCCTAAACCTCCGCGCCGCCGCACATCACTCCGATAACCGAAAGCGCGTGCTTGATCGGCAACGATACGGAACCAGAGGAGCGTTCTTCGGTCGAGCGATGCGCCGGAGAACTAACGTGTTCCGACGGTCCAAATTATACCATACTTTGAAGTGGGCTATAAGGAGGCTAGCTGACGCTGGAGCCCCGGATACCCCTGGGTACAAAGTGGCGCTCGAAGCATGCGACCGCATACCGGTCGGTCATACCTGCGATAAAATCACACACGGCCTGGGCACGTTCGGTTAGCGTCGCATCACGGAGGTCGCTTCCCCAGTTCATCTGCTGGGGCTGTTCCATGTACAGGCTGAAGAGCGCGCGGATCACATGTTGGGCCTTACGCAAGTCCTGGTTCCCATTCGCCTCATTCCAGTAGACCCTCTCAAATAGGAACTCTTTTAGCGCATCGGTAGCGGCCGAAATCGGGGCCGACATTTCGACCTTTGGCTGCCCTTCACAGAACTCCACGATGTCCGAAACCATCGTACCGATGCGATCGGAATGCGTATGCCCGAGCGCCGCCAACTGCGCTTGAGGAAGATCGTCAAGGCTGAGCACACCGGCTCGTACCGCATCGTCGATATCGTGGTTTATGTACGCGACACGATCCGCGACGCGTACTACCTTCCCTTCGAGGGTCGACGCGAGCGTTACCGTTTTGTCCGACAGATCCTTTCTGCCCTTGCTGTGGAGTGCAATGCCATCGCGCACCTCCCACGTCAGATTGAGTCCCGGGATTCGGGTTCCGGTTGCGGATGCGGCCTCGGGGGTTGGCTCCCCTCCGCCCACCTCAAGGAGTTCGACCACGCGAAGGCTCTGCCGATCGTGCCGAAACCCGGCTTCCGGGACGAACTCCCGGATGGCTGCGTCTAGCGCCTCTTCGCCGGCATGACCGAACGGCGGGTGGCCGAGGTCGTGCGCGAGGGCGATCGCCTCGGTTAGGTCTTCGTTAAGGCGTAATGCACGTGCAATCGTCCTGGCAATCTGGGCGACCTCAAGGGTGTGCGTAAGGCGGGTACGGAAATGGTCCTCCTCGGGATCGATGAAGACCTGAGTCTTATGCTTCAGGCGGCGAAACGCCTTTGAATGCAGTACGCGATCCCGGTCGCGCTGAAAGGCGGTGCGGACAGCATCGAGCGTCTCGTCACGGACGCGGCCCCTGGATTCGGACGCCCTCGCGGCCCACGGAGCCAGGCTTGTCCGCTCCCACTCTTCTTGACGTTCTCGCGGGGTTGTCATGGCGATCGGCGACCTCCTCTTACAGCTCCAGAATACCGAAGCCGGTTCTTCAATGTCAAGGAAGTCGCGAGATAGTCGGGCCAATGTACCTTCCGCGCAACGGAGACGTTTGGCAAGCGTCGTCGGTTCTCTACAGGCTCACGAGACCACGGCGGGCGCCGATCGCAACCGCTTCCGTGCGGCTCGACGCCTCCAGCTTTGAGAGTATGGACGCGACATGGAATTTTGCCGTGGACAGACTGATTCGAAGCCTTCCCGCGATGTTCTTGTTAGGCAGGCCCTGAGTCATTAGCTGCAAGACCTCGCGCTCGCGACTCGTAAGTGTAGGGTCCGACGTTAGCGCGATCGCGCCGGTCCTATCGTCGATCGCCTCATAAACCAGAAGGTCTCTCGCGAATGCCGGATCAAGGGCTACAATTCCCGCGACGGCAGCCTGGATGCCGGCGGCGATCTCCTCCGCGCCGGCGGATCGGCCAAGTGCGCTGCAGCCGCCGCTCGTGTGATGCAGGAGCAGCGCCGCTTCCCCTTCGTCGCATAGAGCGACCAACGGAACACCACTATTCTGAAGTATAGACAAAACGTCGACCATAGCGTTTGTGCTGGCATCGTATAGAACGGCGTCCGGTTGAATGGTGGTCAGAAGATATGCGAGCCTCTCCTGGTCTCGAGCTTCGCCAACGATCGTAATGTCCGCGAATTGCGCCAGTAGTACCCGGAGGCCGGCCAGGACAGATGCGTATGGAGCGACTAACAGTACCTGAGTCAACGCATGCGCCTCACTTCATTCCGTCCCTAAAACCACGGATTGGCGTCGGATCTCGCCACCCCGTATGAATTCGAGTTCCGTCTCCGTGCCGGGCGCCATGAGTCGCAGCTGTTGCCGGAGCGCGTCGACATTGTGGATCGGCACGTCGCCGATCTTGAGGATTGTGTCGCCGAGAAGGAGGCCGGAAACATCCGCCGGACTGCCGCTCTCAACCTGGACAATGAGAAGCGCGCGTGTTTGAGATCCCTTGAGATTCTCGCTCACGGCGCCGGGCACGGCCACCTCCTGGGTTCGCACCCCAAGATACCCGCGCGTAACTCGACCATTCGCGATCAGCGCGGTGGCGACGTTATCTACAACGGGCGCTCCCACAGCCGTGCCGCGACCACGGCCGAACAACAGATTTGTCATGCCCAGAAGGTTTCCCTCCATATCAACCAGCGCGCCGCCTGAGAATCCGGGATACATTTCGGCGTCGGTATGTAAAACGTATTCTGACCGGCCGCCGCTCTGGGTTTCCGTCCTGGCGGTCACGATTCCTAGGGTTGCCTGCAGGCCAGACAATCCCGGTCTTGCGATCGCGAGCACCAGGCTGCCAATTCCGGCGGACTCGCTCCCGGCGCGACCAATCGGAACAATGTCAGTTGAATCTATGCGGACGACCGCAATATCGGTGTCCGGATCGCGGCCAACGAGGATTGCCGGAATGACGGCGCCGTCATGGCACTCGACCACAAGGTCCTCATCCCTCTCCACGCCGTGAGAGGTCGTGACAATGACGCCCGCATCGCTCCAGATGACACCTGTGGCAGTGAGCCTGCTGCCGTCGTCAATACGTACCAGAGACGGCGAGCATCGTTCTACAATGGACTTCAGATCGTTCGAGATGGCAGCGGCGGATGAGAAAGCATCTCTTTGTGACATTCCGAGACTCCTTTAAGTGTAGCGACCGGCCAGAGGACCGTGATCTTTCATGACCCGTCGACGATGGAACAGGTTAATGCAAGGATACACGACAGACGATGTCGGCGGCATTGGCCGGCAGGGCAGGACGAACCCATCCCTATGACCGGGGGGTTCCATCGCTTGACGCCTTGAGAAGGAGAATTAGGCATGCAATTCCAATCCATAGGTTGGGCAAATACGGGTGTGCCGAGGGATGCGCAAACGGCCGACAATGACGGGGACACCTTTATCAGAATGTTAGATGGAGTAGAGCGGTGACTGAAGGTAACACTAATGAAATCGCGGGCAAGGCTCGTGCCGGGTCCGCCCGTGCGTGGTTGCCTTTTGTATCGCCGACGGCGGTATTTCTGGCGATCACGTCTCTCGAGCCGAAGGCTCACGCCCTGTACCCGTACGTCTATATGGTCAAGTTCGGACTCGTGGCGCTGGCATTAGTACTATGCCGGAAAGCCCTATCGGATATGCGGTTCAATTCGAGGGTGATTCTCCCGGCTGTTCTCGTTGGAGTCGGGGTGTTCGTCGAATGGGTGTGGCTTGGTAGAATACCGCACTACCCTCATATGCCGTTCGCAGGCAACCGGGAGGAGTATAACCCGTTCCTCTCCATCGATAGTCCGGTCGTTCTCTGGGCTTTTCTCATCACGCGCTTTTGCGGTCTTGCTATTCTGGTCCCAGTCGTCGAAGAGGTATTCTGGCGATCTTTTCTGCTCCGCCTATTTACCGATCCGGACCGCTTTGAGAACGTCCGGCAAGGAGACTTCGCCTGGCCGGCATTTTGGATCGTAACCATTGCGTTTGGAGTGTCGCATCCCGAATGGATCGAAGGCATCGTCTGCGGCGCCGCGTACGGACTACTTCTCCGACAGACGAAGAGCCTCTTCGCCTGCGTCCTGGCGCACGGGGTTACCAATCTGCTGCTGGGAATCTACGTGGTAACGCAGCACGCCTGGCGATTCTGGTAGATTTGAGCTAGCCTGGTTTATAAGTAAACTGGCTCAGCGGGAGATAAGCCCCCGCCCTACGGTACGGCAATTTGCCGCATTGTGGATACTGCAGTTCAGTGGTCCGCGTAGTGACTAAACATCTCACTTACCGAGTTATCCTGGTGGATCCGCAGTATCGCGTCGGCGAGCATTGGCGCGACGGAGAGCACCTTGATCTTGGGAGACACCTTGTGGTCGGGAAGCGGAATTGTATTCGTCACCACGACGGACCGTAAGGGCGAGCAGTTAATTCGTTCGATCGCCTGCCCGGATAAGACCGGGTGAGTGCAGCACGCGTGTACTTCCGCGGCTCCCCGCTCCACGAGCGCCGATGCCCCCTCCACAATCGTGCCCCCAGTGTCGATCATGTCGTCGATCATGAGACACACTTTTCCCTTGACGTCCCCGATGATCTCCATTATCTCCACCGTGTTCGGTTCGGGACGTCGCTTTGCAATAATCGCAATGGGCGATTTGAGATGCTCCGCGAGCGCCCGAGCCCGAGAAACGCCGCCAACATCTGGCGAGACGACGACCGTGTTGCCATTATACAGGCCCTCGCTAGTGAGATAGTCCGCGATCAGCGGCCCTGCGTAAAGGTGGTCAACTGGCAGGTCGAAGAAGCCCTGGATTTGGCCGGCATGCAGATCGAGGCAAAGTACGCGGCTGGCGCCGGCGTGCGTGATGAGGTCCGCTATGAGGCGAGCCGTTACGGGCTCGCGGGGCTTGACCTTCTTGTCCTGGCGCGCGTATCCGTAGTAGGGTAGGACGACCGTGATCCGGCGTGCGGATGCGCGCCGAAACGCATCGATCATGATGAGGACTTCCATCAGGTTGTCGTTCACTGGCGCGGACGTTGGCTGTACGATGAAGATGTCCTGGCCGCGTGCGCTCTCCTCGATCTTAATGCAGATCTCGCCATCCGAGAACTGCTTTACCGAGATCTCGCCGAGCGGAGTACCGAGCTCCTCTGCGATATCGGCGGCGAGTTTGGGGTGAGCGTTGCCGGTAAAGATACGTAGGCCGTGAAGGTCCTGCATTACTATTCTTCTCCGCTTCCGGCATTTCGAGCCGCAACCTGAATGGCAGCGCTAATGTGCGTCGACTGCCGCGATGCACCGACTACTCGCTCTCGTCGCGCGGCTTGATCGGGGCGACGCCGTTTGCTGCACGGGACACCTTGTCCGCGCGGTACGCGGCGGCCCAACCCTCCTTGAGAACCGTCCGTGACCGCGCGATCGCCATAGCGTCGGAGGGAACATTGACGGTAACAGTCGATCCTGCAGCAATAAATGCGCCAGCGCCGATCGTAAGTGGCGCCACCAGCGTTGAGTGGGAGCCGACAAAGGTGTTGCGGCCGATTATCGTTCGATGCTTTCGATACCCGTCGTAGTTACATGTGATGGTACCGGCTCCAATATTAGATGCCGCTCCTACCTCCGCGTCGCCAATATAGCTCAGGTGCGACGCCTGAGCGCCCGGACCGAACAGCGCGTTCTTCGTCTCCACAAAGTCGCCGATCTTTACCTTATCGGAGAGCCGAGTCCCAGGACGCAAGTTGGCGAATGGCCCCACCGATACATCCGCTCCAATTGTCGAGTCAACAACCTGGGAGGACCAGATACTGCAACGATCTCCTATGGAACTCCCGGCAATTCGCGCCATGGGCCCGATCGTACAGTCCTCACCAATTCGCGTTCCCGCATAGAGAAACGTTCCGGGTTCGATCGTCGTGTCCTGACCAATCGTCACATCGTAGTCTACGTACGTGGTCGACGGATCCGTTACGGCGACTCCCGCCAGCATGTGTTGGATGAGGATTCGGTTCCGCAAGATTGTAGCGGCAGCGGCAAGCTCAACGCGGTTATTAACGCCGAGTACGTCGTCTGAATTGTCGGCCACAACCGATTCCACGAGCTGCCCATCTCGGCGCAAGATCGATATGGTATCGGTTAAGTAGTATTCGCCTTGAGCGTTCGCCGATCGGATTCGCGCGAGGGACGACCACAGAGACTCAGAGCTGAAGGCATAAATCGAAGGGCTCCATTCCTTTATTTCTCGCTGCTCGATCGAAGCATCTTTGTGTTCAATGATTCCTGTCACCCGCCCATCAACATCACGTACCACACGACCATATCCGGAAGGGTCATCCAGAGTCGCAGTTAGCATTGTGACGGAGGCACCGGATTTATGCTGATGGCTGATAAGACGGACGAGTGTATGGGATGGGAGTAACGGTACGTCGCCCGCAAGCACCACAACGGTGCCGGACCAGGTCCGGAAAAGCCCTTCCGCGGCGCGCACCGCATCGCCTGTGCCGAGTGGAGAACCCTGAATTACATATTCAATGTCGGTTCCGAGACCCGCGCGGACCACCTCGGCTTCATGGCCGATCACGACGACAATCCGCTGGATTCCGGCTGCCCGACAAGCACGAACCACGTGTCCGGTAAGGGGGAGACCGCAGATCGGGTGCAAGGGTTTCGGCAACTTCGACCGCATTCTGGTGGATCTTCCGGCGGCAAGGACGATCGCGGCGACATTCTGGTCCGTGTCGGCATCCGGCTCGGGCGGATTGGGCATCATTAGGTCCTTTTACCCTTGCAGCGCATTCCTGGAAATGTTCCGTATTTCCTCGCTCCGCTGTCACCGGGATCGCAAATATTATAAGCTCAGATGTTCTTCATGTCAAGCAGAGTAAGCACCGTAATCGGGCTGCCGAATCCCGTGTCGAGACGGAGTAACCGGGCAAACAGAAAACGGCCGCTCCGGTGTCCCGAAACGGCCGTCAGTATTGCGCGCACGCTCCATCAAGCGCAGGACGGGGTGATATCGGTGCGATATTTGTCCAATGCGCACCGGGATCGCATGATATCATCGATTCCGGTATCAATGTTGATAGCGTCGTGGAGGCTCTCCGAGGAGAAGAGTTCGCGGAATGGATCCGGCTCCTCTGCTTCGGAAGCTTGCCAATAAGATCGCACATGCGGTTCAATATACGGATAGTGTTCGACCATCCAAAGTCGCGTAACCTTGTACGCGCCTTCCAGCTCAGGATGAATGCCTTCGTGTGCGGCGGAACAGAGCAGATCGATGAGACGCTCGTATTGCCGTTCGAAAAGCTCCAGCTGGGCGCGCTGCCGCTGTCGGGAGCGGACGCGCCCTTGGGACCGACCAAGCACATTACAAAACAGGCGCTTCCAGAAGCTCTGCGTTACGGAAAGCGCACGCAGCATGCCTGTTTCGAATACGACGTCCGTGCGCAGGGACCCGATCCCAAAGCCGCGCGACGTATAGGGTGCGCGCGACTCAACGCGTGGCGGGTGGGGAACCCCAATTGCCATGCTACTCTCCTTGATCTCCGGTTCGATTTGCGCGGCGGTAATGGATTACCGCTCCTAATCCGGGGCCGGATCCTATGGCCCGGGCCCCTCCTGCACGCTCCGAGAACCTCGTGTTATCCCTGCGACGGTCTCGGAGGCGACCGTCGCAGCCGTAAGTGCTACATTCGAACACTCTCGCCAGCTACGCCGTTCAGTAACGGCTTAGCGTGTTCGATATGGACGCAGTGCGGTCAGAACCGACCAAGCGCGTTAGACTTTAGCATTACCCCGAACTCAACCTTCTCGTAACTTGGCTACGTAGTTCATGCGCAGGTCGGTAAGGCGCCGCTGGATGTCCCTCTTCTCAGAGTCCTCGAGTGTACCCTCGATCTTTCCAACGATGAACGCCAGGCAATCGATGGCGGTCTGGGCTGTTGCGATATCCTTGCGGACTTCACCGGTTTCATCTGCAACCAGACCCATTGAGCGCCAGGCGTGGTTGTCAAATACCGCCACCAGGGCGTGCAATAAGGCGGCGGTCGGCATCATCATCCCCGCCATCGTCAGTAGGGATGAAGCGTCCGGCATACCGGACGGCTGCCCAATCGATTCCTCCGTCGGCTCCTCGGCCGGGGTCTGGTCAAGCGGGGCGTTCGGGGGCGATCCTTCGGCCGTGTCATCTTCGGATGTGGCGGACTCGGTGTCG
The DNA here is from genome assembly GCA_038211235.1 of Chthonomonadales bacterium. GTDB lineage: Bacteria > Armatimonadota > Chthonomonadetes > Chthonomonadales > Chthonomonadaceae > DATGJU01. Next base: position 16,368 of record JBBQVV010000004.1, read on the forward strand.
GGTTTGGGAACGTCCTTGTTTTCTGGCTCCATCTCCGGTACTCCTATCAACAGTGGCATAAAGGTCCCAAAACCCCTACGGGTAGAAGGGGATTCCTCTGAGATTGAGAGTATAGCATACCGGCCGAAGGATTGCAACGGCCAAAAAGATCTACCGCAGGGCTCCGCCATCGGACCATTTGGGCTGCCGGAAAGCAGCAGGATTCAGCGTGAAATCGCCAGAATCCAGTCAACCACGTGGAAGGCTTCCGGAATGAGATAGGGGGTTAGAATGAATCTACGGACGCTGACAGGATACCTGGACGACTACCTGAGCATTCGATCCATACCGGACTACAAGGGCGCTTACAACGGGCTTCAAGTTGATGGCCCGGAGGAGGTCAATTCGATTGCCGTAGCAGTGGACGCCTGCCTGTACACGATCGAACGTTCGATCTCATTGCCTGTCGACTTACTGATTGTCCACCATGGGCTATTCTGGGGCGCAACCGCCCCGGTAACCGAAACGTACTATCGAAGAGTTGCGGGCTTGATCAAGAATAATATCGGGCTCTACTCGAGCCATCTGCCGCTGGACGCTCATCCAGAGGTCGGAAACAATCAGGTTCTCGCACGAAAGCTGGGTCTCACGCCTTCAGGAACGTTTGGCGATTTCGAGGGCGTCCCCATCGGCGTGACGGTCAGCACGGAGTTGACGCGGGATGCATTTGTAGATCGCGTCCGCGAGGCGCTCGGCATCGAACCACTTGTGATTGCGGCGGGGCCGTCCGAAGTTCGGAGTGTAGGACTGTTAACCGGGGGCGGCGGATCGTGGATCGATCGGGCTAAGATGGCAGGCCTTGACACCTATCTGACTGGTGAAGGCGCCCATCACACTTTCTTTGAGGCGGAAGAGCGTGGCATAAACGTGATTTACGCGGGCCACTATGCGACGGAAACCGTAGGCGTCCGAGCGCTCGGAGATCATCTGGCATCGCGGTTCGGGTTTCGAGTAGTGTTCATCGACCATCCGACAGGGCTATAGAAGGTCCTCACTTTGCAATGACCGCCGACCTGAGGCTCTTCCTGCGATCCGGATCTGCAGGTCGTTCGTAAAGCTCAGGCGAGGATCTGAGCGATTGGCCTGCCGTGATCGATCTCCAGGCGCTTGCGACCAGGCACCTCGAGCTTATGAGAATCGAGGCCGAGCCGATTGAGTACCGTTGCGTGTATGTCCGTAACGTAGTGCCGGTCCTTGACGGCGTGGAAGCCGAGATCGTCGGTCTCTCCGTGTGCGATCCCGCCTTTTATACCGCCGCCGGCAAGCCAGGCGCAGAATCCGTGTGGGTGGTGATCTCGACCGGAGCCCTCCGCACCCGGCGAGCGACCGAACTCGGTTCCACAGACAACGAGCGTACTGTCAAGCATCCCACGTCGCTTCAGATCCTTGAGCAGGGCTGCGATGGGGCGGTCGATCTGTGACGCGAGCAGTGTATGGTTTCCCTTGATCTCCGAGTGAGCATCCCACGCGCCCCCGCCTCCGCCACCATGGAACACTTGAACGAACCTGACCCCACGCTCGACGAGTCGCCGCGCGGCAAGACACTGCTCCCCGAAAGTCCGCGTCTCCTTGCGCGCCATTCCGTACAGGTCCCGAGTCTCTTCCGTCTCTCTGTCGAGACCAAGCGTTTCGGGAATAGAGGCCTGCATCTGGAATGCCAATTCGTACGCCTTTATTCGGGCGCGGAGATCGGAATCGTCCGGATAGTCGATTCCGGCCAGGCGGTTCAGGCGGCCGAGGAGGCTGAAGTTCGCACGCTGCTCCTCATCCGTGGAGGCATTGTCGGCCGGCGAGAGATAGGGCAGTGGATGTTTCTGGTCGACATTGAGCCGAACTCCGGAGTATTGTGCGCCAAGATATGCAGCGCCGTGGGTCCAGGCTCCCCCGCAGCAGTCGCCGGTAGGCTGTCCCAGAACCACGTACTCGGGCAGATTTTGGTTGAGGCTGCCGAGGCCATAACAGGCCCAGGCCCCAAGCGTCGGGTGTGCGCCTTCGCGAACATGCCGGCCGGTTTGAAACGTGAGCTGTGCGCCATGGTCGTTGTCGAGCGTCCAGAGTGACCGAACGACTGCTATGTCATCCGCGCACTCGCCGATGTTCTCAAACCAATCTCCGACTATCAAACCGCTCTTTCCATGCGCCCGGTAACCCGCCTGCAACGGCATGATGACCTTGCGATTACCATGTGCCGGATTGCCTCCAACGATATTTGCAGCCAACCGCTTTGGATCGAGAACTTCCTTGTAAGGAGTTTCGTCGATTGACTTGCCGGCATACTTGTTGAGCAGAGGCTTCACGTCGAAACTCTCGATGTGGCTGACGCCTCCACATAGAAAAATCCAGATCACGGACTTCGCTTTTGGCGGAGTCTGAGGCAGACCGTTCGGTTCGCATGATCCGGCTGGACGTGTCGCGCCGCGCGCGGCACTCTCCGCGCCGAGCATGGCCGCAAGAGCCATGCCGGTGAAGCCCATTCCGGTATCCGCGAGGAACGAACGACGGGTCACGCCGCGACATCGTCCATCATCGGTCGGAGATTGATTCATGGTTGTAACCTCCGTCAGCGCACGGTCACAAAATCGTTATGGTTAAACAGCACGAGCACGAGATTGCGTCGCGCTCGGTCGCGTGCCGCATCGACCGGGGCGGGTAGGGCGCCTGCTGGACCTCCTGGCGTGCGGACCTGGACGGCCAGGTATTGCCGGCACGTTTCAATCTCGGCCCCGGTGGCCGGCCGGGCGAGGATGCGCAGGAAAGCCTCGGCGGTAAAGAAGCGATCGTCCGAGCCGACCGCGCGAGTCAGCTCTGCCGCCAGCAGCCCGGACTCCCGTCGCGTCAGCTCGCTATTAGCGAGCGCAAGGGCCTGTTGCGGCATCACGGTCGGGCGCCGTTCGTAACATTCCGTCACACTCGGACCGTCGAATACTTGAACGAACTCCGACTGCTTCTCAGCCGCCGTCTGCAAGTAGATGCTTCGCCGAAGCGAGGTCATATCAAGTGTATGATCGATCTCCGGTCCTCCGCGGGTCTCGTCGAGATGCCCGCTGGCATAGAGTATATTGTCGCGGACGTTTTCTGCCTCCATGCGCCGGGAGGGATATCGCCAAAGCAGCGCATCATCCGGGTCGATCTTCTCATTCACCGCTTCCGAACTCGACGACATCCGATAGGCACGGCTGGTAACGATCAGCCGGTGAAGGTCCTTCATTCGCCAATTCTTGCTCATGAACTCAGCGGCTAGCCAATCCAGAAGTTTCGGATGGGTGGGGGCGCGACCGTTGCGCCCGAAATCGCTCACGCTTGGAACGATGCCCTGTCCGAAGTGGCGCGCCCAGATGTGGTTCACTGCGACTCGCGCCGTCAGTGGGTTGGCAGGATCTGTCAGCCACCTGGCAAATGCGAGCCTTCGTCCGGTACTTTGTGCGGGATAGGTCTGCAGCGGCCTGGGAGTATACTGTGTCGTCAGTAGCGCCGTCGTGGCCGCCCGTGCCGCCTCCAGTGCCTTCTCCGCTGCATCTACCGTTGCGCAGGCTGCAGTAGCCAGGCTCACTGCCTTTGCCTTTGCATCCTTTGCAGTATTAAGCGGTAATCCTTGAAGGGTCGTTTGCGCCGCCATCGCGTCTGTGCGTGCGGAGGCAACCGAGCCCTCTGCCTCCGCAACAGCCTGTTGCCGCTGGGAGACTTCGGCACCACGTGCCAGGCGAGCCCACTCGTCGGTTCCCTTTTTACCGGCCTCCTCCAGATCCTCAACTGCTAACACGGCTAATAGGGCTTTGTAGCGTGCGCGGTTTATCCGGAGTTTTAGAATCAGTTCGGCCGGCTCAGCTCCCCTGGCGGACCGTGATGCCCTGACAAGCGTCTCCGCGTCCGACACCGCTTTGGCGCTCGCCGCAATCGTCTCCTGAACCACGAAGGCGCGCCGGTCCGGCATGAAGGCGTGCGCGGGCAGGTTCACGGGCGTGACTTGAATGTCCGCGCCCAGGGAGCCAGGCACGCCGGGAGAGATCGCGCGGGTCTTGTCCGGGTTGCGCTCGTCGCCGCGAACGAATAGGTAGGTTGAGGCGGCGGGTTCCGCGTCGAACGCGCGAACGAGACCGTCCTTTGTCGTGTCGGGTTGTCCTGGCACGCGGTCGGTTCTCACATTGTGAGGCTCGAAGATCGCCCGCATGTGATAGTAGTCTGCCTGGGTAATCGGATCGTACATGTGGTTGTGGCATTTGGCACAGTGCATGGTCAGTCCGAGAAACGCTCGCGAGGTGTGGTTGAGCGTGTCCTCCAGCCACTGCTCTCGACTAAGCAGCTTGAAGTTGCGAACCAGGAAGCCCGTTGCGCGAAGCGAATCGGGGTCCTCCGGACACAATTCGTCGGCCGCCAGCATCTCCTGCGCCATCCGATCGTAACCTTTGTCGACATTGAGCGATTCGACGATCCAATCGCGCCAGCGCCAAATGAACGGTTTGCTGTCACGGATCTGATTGCCGTCGGCCCAGCCCGCCCAGTCGCTGTACCGCCAGACGTCCATCCAGTGGCGCCCCCACTGCTCACCATATCGCGGCGATGCAAGCAGGCGGTTTACAACGTGTTCATAGGCGTCCGGCGACCTGTCCGCGAGGAACGCTCTAATCTCAGACGGCGTGGGTGAGAGACCGTTTAGGTCCAGCGTAACACGGCGCAGAAGAGTGGCTCGTGGCGCTTCGGGCCGGGGGCGCAGTCCTCGGTTCTCGCGTTCAACTGCCAGGAACGCGTCGATTGGATTACCTCGCCAGGTCCGATCACGAGGCGTCGGTATTTCGGGGCGATGTACCGATTCGAACGGCTGCCATCGATAAGTCGCCACGAATTGCCGGAATGCAGCCTGAAGTCGTGGCAGCCGTTTACGCTCCGCAAGGGACGGAACGTCAGCCCTGTCACCTGGGGAGTGGTCCAAGAGGATTTCGGATAGGTTGTCCACGCCGTCGCCATCGCTGTCCTCGTTTGCAATTAGGCGCAATCGTGACGCGATGTCGGACCGCTTTCGTTCGCTGCGAAGCCGTTCACCAACTTCGGCAAGGCGCCGACCGAAGGGGTTGTGCGGGAAGTTCGCCAGTGAGTCAGCCTGCCTGCCGGAGCCAAGGGGCAGGTGGCACGTCGTGCAGTTGTCAAGCTTCTTCGTCAGGAATCTGGCGAAATAGCGCTCCATGCCGATCCGGTTTGCAGGCGTCGCCCGGGCTGTGCTCGAGGATAGCACCAGCCATGCGCACGACACCAGGAGTACTGCAGTCCGAACCACCTGGCGCGTCCACGGAAAAGGGAACCCTAAGCAGTGAGCCATCTTCACCTCGCACTTCGGCCCGTCGGCCATGGATCAACCCTACGCGATGATATCGTACGCGACCTCGCCGGAAACATCCGTAAGCCTGTAGTCGCGTCCACCATAGCGGTATGTCAAGCGCTTGTGGTCGATTCCCATCAGGTGGAGCATGGTGGCATGGAGATCGTGGATGTGCATTTTATTCTCGGTCGAGTAGTAGCCGTAGTCGTCTGTCGCGCCATAAGCGTATCCACGTTTCACCCCTCCGCCGGCAAGCCACATAGAGTAGCCGTGCGGGTTGTGGTCGCGTCCATCCGTGCCCTGCGCGGTCGGCGTCCTCCCGAACTCTCCTCCCCATAAGACGAGTGTATCGTCGAGCAGACCACGCGCCTTGAGGTCGCTCAGTAGCCCGGCGATCGGTTTGTCGACCTCCAGTGCGTTGTGGCTGTGGCCATTTCGCAGGTCGCCGTGCTGGTCCCATTTGTAACTGTGGGTTACCTGGACGAACCGAACTCCTCGCTCCGAGAACCGGCGCGCCAGCAGACATTGGCGTCCAAAGTTGTCCGTCGGACTGTCTCCAATCCCGTACAGCGTGCGTGTCGCCCTGCTTTCCTCTGAGACGTTCATCAGGTCGGGCGCTACCGTCTGCATTCTAAACGCAAGCTCGAAAGATTGTATGCGGCCCTCAAGCTGGGGGTCCACGCCGAAGTGGCGAAGCTGCTCCTCATTCATGTCCTTGAGCATGTCGAGCTGAAGGCGCTGGAGATCCCTTGGGGTATCTGGATTGGCGATATAGCTTACCTGCGCCTTCTCGGCGGGGATACTCGCGTTACCGATCGGGGTGCCCTGGTATGCGGCCGGCAAGAAGGCGCTCGACCAGTTCTGCACTCCGCCGTGGCCAAGTGTTGGGCAGATTGTTATAAAGCCTGGAAGGTTCTGATTTTCGGTTCCAAGCCCGTAAGTGATCCACGATCCCATGCTGGGGCGGATAAACGTATCGGACCCGGTATGGAGCGCAAGGAGCGCGCCCCCGTGCGCCGGATTGCTTCCGTACAGGGATCTGAGGATGCAGAGCTCGTCCGCCATGCCGCCAACGTGTGGAAAGAGGTCGCTGACAGGCAGTCCACTCTGGCCATATCGCTTGAACGCCCAGGGCGACGCCAAAAGATTGCCGGTCTGCGCGAACTGAACGCGGGGCTTGGCAAATGGAAGCGGTTTCCCGTTATCGCGTGTCAGTAGGGGCTTGGGGTCGAACGTATCGACCTGTGACGGCCCCCCGTGCATAAAGAGGAAGATAACGCGTTTTGCTCTTGCGGGAAACATTGCCGGGCGCGCGAGAAGTGGACTGTCGACCGTATCGGCTGCCCTAGCCTGCTCTTGCCCCAGAAGACCCGCAAGCGCGAACATCCCAAAGCCCGCGCCGCAGGATGTCAGCATCTCGCGTCGCGTTAGGGCACTTACAATGTGTCTGCTCACGATTGGATCTCCACGCGATGATTAGCCTCGGCTAATTGATGTATATGAACTCGTTGGATGCGAACAGAATCTGGCAAAAGCTGGACCAAGCGGGCAGACGTGCCTTAGCGGCATCCGGGGCAGATGGTAGCACACGTGCGGAATAGACGTCGATGTATGCAAGTCCCTTTCGGATTTCGGACACGGCCGGCGGCCGGCCGTACGCGCGCAGATAGGCAACCTTGAGCCGGTCGCCGTCCGTTATGCGGGTCGGGGACAGTAGGCTCTCCGCAAAGTCGCGCGCCCTGTCCATTACGAACGGACTGTTCATCACATACAAGGCCTGGGGCGCCACGGTCGTCGTGGACCGCCTGGTGTTAACCATCGACGGATCGCCGTAGTCGAATGCTTGAAACATGTCGAACAGAGCGTTTCGAATGATCGGCAGGTAGAGGCTGCGTCGAGGCGCGTTGTAGTTCGCGGCATTCCCGGACTGGTCGTTGGTAACGTAATCGTGGTTGGGGGTCCCGAGCAGCGTACCACCCACTGTGAGGTCTAGCTTGCCGCTGACAAACAGTAGTGAATCCCGAAACGGCTCTGCTTCCAGCCGCCGTCGAGGCATTTTCCATAGCAGTGTGTTATCCGGATCGCACTTCGACGCTGTCTCCGCGGTTGCCGAATCCGGATTCGCACCCATTTTGTATGTGTTGGACATCAGAATCAGTCGATGCATCTTCTTTATCGACCAGCCGCTCTCGACAAAAGTGGCTGCGAGCCAATCGAGCAGCTTTGGATTAGTGGGCCGGAGACCGAGAAAGCCCCAGTTATCGGGCGTCTGTACCAGTCCGGTTCCGAAATGTCCCTGCCAGATGCGGTTCGCCTCGACGCGGCTAGTAAGCGGATGCTCCGGACGCGTGATCCAGCGGGCAAGTTCGATTCGCCCGCTGCGATTGGGATCAATGACAACGATCCTATCTCCGCCAAGCACCGTAAGCAGGTGGCGGGGGACTTCGTCACCAAGGTTCTGCGTGTCACCGCGGATATGGACGCGGCAGTTCTCCGCCTTCGTATCCTCGACGGCCATAACCATGTCCGGCTTGACCTCGCCGGCTTTAATGTCTGCAACAGTCTTTTCCGCGGAGACGATCGACCTCCTCACCTCTTCCGAGTAGAGTTTTTCAGGATGTTCGGGCAGAACTGCGTGATTTGATGAGGGCAGCGTTCGGTTGGAGCGGATTGACGCCAATAGACTGGAGTTGGCCCTGTCTCTTATCTGGTCGAGTCGCGCCTGAGCGTCGCGCAGCCTGTGCTCGGACGCCGCTACCAGTGCGTCGTGCTCTTTGGAGTGCAGTGGCCGCTCCGACCACATCGCTACCGTACTCAAGCTAGACATAGTCTTGGTGCTTTTAAATATGCCGGCGAGTGCGTAGTAGTCCTTTGTCGGTATCGGGTCAAACTTGTGGTTATGACAGCGCGCGCACGTTACGGTCAGGCCAAGAAACGCCTTACTCGTCACCTCGATCTGCTCGTCGACGATGTCCATCACCATCTTTGGCTTATCCGGCTCGGCCAGCAACTTGGGACCGAGGGACAAGAACCCTGTCGCCGTGAGCCTATCGTTGCGAACCTCATCGCTGTCTGATGGCATCAGGTCGCCGGCCAGTTGTTCGCAGACGAAATCATTGTAAGGCTTGTCCTGGTTGAACGACTTCACGACGTAATCGCGATACCTGTACGCATGTGCAAACGCAACGTTTTCGTCAAGCCCATTAGAGTCAGCGTACCTGACCAGGTCAAGCCAATGGCGCCCCCATCGTTCACCGTATTGCGGACTTGCGAGCAGGCGGTCAATGACCCTTCTCCAGGCATCCGGAGATTTGTCCCGAACAAAGGACTCCACATCTTCAGGTAGTGGGGGCAATCCGACCAAGTCAAAGGTGACGCGCCGGATGAGCGTTCGCCGATCCGCGGTACCAGCCGGCTTGAGTCCCCTGGATTCCAGCATGGAGAGCACGAACCGATCGATCGGACTGACGCACCAGACGGGATTCTTGACCGAAGGAGGGAGTGGCTTTACGACGGGCTGAAACGACCAGAACGATTTTTGGGCGTCCGTTATCTTATAGGCGGTCGCCTGGCTTGGCGTTACGGCAGCGTCACAAACCGCGATTACACCAGGCCACGGGGCGCCTATCTTCACCCAGGCTGCGAGAGAGGCGATCTCGTCGGCTCGGAGCTTTCCCGCCGGAGGCATGTGAACCGGGCCAACGTATCTAACGGCATCGACCAGTCTGCTGTTTTCAGGGTCGCCTTCGATTACGACCATGCCCCTGGCCCCGCCGTTGAGAACCGCTTTTCGCGAATCCAGCCGAAGGCCGCCCCGCTTTTGCTCGCCGTGACAGGAGAGGCAGCTCTTCACGAGTATGGGTCGGATCTTGGACTCGAAAAATGCGTTCTGATCCGCGGTAACCGCTGCCGATTTTGGTCCGCGAGATCCGATCCCGGCATCCGCCGCGCATGAGCACGGTGACTGAATTGCCGCGGCTGCCAGCGCGAGGATAAGGCCCATGGAGAAGCTGTAAGCGAAGCGGGTCATATTGACGGTATCGGTATCCTTTGTCAGACGTGCTCTAGCGATCCTGTTCAACTCGGGCGGCACATCTAGAGGGCCTGACGTCAGCTGAGCAGGCGTTAGAAAGTAAGACAGAACGGCCGCCCCGTTGTTGCACGATTGTACTCGCAGTCAGGCAACCCGTGGTCATGGATGCAAGAGCTTCTGAATCTCCGGCGTCTCCAGGTTCTCCTTCGTAACCACCTTGAGGCCGCTATCCACCAGCTTTTCCGCGATCGGCTGCTTCTTGATCGCCTGAAGTACCGTCTTGACTCCCTTGAATCCCATCTGATACGGATCCTGAACGATCAGGGCCTGTATCGTGCCGGACTTAAGCGCGTCAATCTCCTTGTCCGAGCTATCGAATGCGACGAGTTTGACCTTTCCGCTCAGCTTCTTCTGGTCCAGGACGGCGGCCGCACTGACGCCGTTCGGTTCATTGGCAGCGAAGATTCCTCCGATGTCGACGTTCGACGTCAGCATGTTTGTAACGCTATTGAACGCCGTTCCAGCATCAGATGCCTCTAGAGGCGGCAGCACCTTTATGCCGGGGTGTTTTTTCATTCCATCAATAAAGCACTGCTGGCGCTCGTCCGATGATACCTGGCCCTTTCCAAAGATCAGGTATCCGGCCGTACCCTTTTCGCCCATTTGTTTCGAGAGCGCGTCTGCCGCAGCCTCTCCGCCTTTGACGTTATTGGTTGCTATGTATGCAACGGGATCGTCCGTACTGATCCCCGAGTCGATTGTCACGACGGGAATTCCGGCGGCCAGCGCCGCCTTGATGGGCGCCACCAGAGCAGTCTTATCGCAGGCTGCAATCACCAGTCCGTCTACTTTGTTGTTTACCATTGTGTTGACAATGTTCACCTGTGCGGTGAGATTATTCTCCGGATTTGGGCCATCCCATTTGACGTCGCAGCCCTCCTCTTTGCACGCCGCATCGGCTCCCGCTTTGATGGAAACCCAGAACTGATTCTCCGTTCCCTTGGGGATTACCGCGATGGTCAATCTGCGGTCGGCGGCGCCGGTCGAGGGCGTGCCACCGGTTGCCGCGGAGTTTTGTTCCGTCTTTGGACATCCAGCGAGCCCCACCGCGCCGAACAATGCAACAGTGATCCCAATCTGTTTGTTGGTGTTCAATCCGTGTTCTCCTTAGTCGTTCGGTCCCCGGCCGTGAAGGGTTTGCCGATGCAAACGACCTCCTTAAGACTGCGATGATAGAGCCGGCCATTCTGGTAGCTCAGCGAGTTCAGACTCCAGGTCTCTCCAGACGGACCGAGGTCACTAACCGAAATCAGCGCGCGTTCGTCGAGCACTCTGGCCCGACCATCAATTACGTATGTGATTCCGAGCATCGTGCCGATGAAGATCTTGCCGTTGATCGCGATAGGGCTCCCAAAGAACGCCGGGATTTGCCAGCCGTCCGTTCTGGACCTGTCTTCCGCGGCGACGTCCCGACCCTTGTAGTCGTCCGTCCGCGTACGGACCGCCTCATCGTAGATGAATCGCTCCTGTTGTCCAGGTTTGCGAACTACAGTTACCGGCAGCTCAAGGTATTCGACCTTGCCCGTTTCGACATTGACGCGGCCCAGGCAGTGCGACGGACCGCTCAGCCCGGGAGGCGCGTGTCCGTTGCGGCGATGGCCCGTGGAGGTCAGGAAGTAGTGATAACCATACGCCGAGATGTTGGAATGCCAGTTCGGAAAGACGTGAAGAACCTCGCCAGGACCTAGTCGAAGAAGTGGTGAGAAGTCCTTCATGTCTCGAATGTTAACACGCTTGCGCAGTAGATATCGACGCGCGACCGGGTCCCACTGCCGGTAATCGACGTCGCGTATTAGCGATTGCGTGCGTAGTAATTGGCCAGAATTGGCATCCAGGACCAGATGGGATTCTTCGGGAGCGTGTCGGAATGCATAGGCGTAGTTACGATCCCACGTCATCGTGTAGAGCGCTTGGAAGGTCGTGCCGTCGAGAGGACCTCCCGGCAGGTCCTCCGGAACCCATCGCCACAATGTCTTGCCTTCGGCGCCCGGTTTTATGCTTGTCAGCGTGAGCCCAATCGGGCGCTCCGGCACGTCGTGCGGTCCGCCTCGGCCCTGCAGAACTGCAGGCGTGCCATCTCGTAGTCGACCAAATACCGGCGTGCAATAGTAGGTGATTGCGTCCTCAGCGATCCACTGGGTCTTTCCGGTATTCTTGTCGATTCCTCGGAGGTAGTGCCAGCGATCCCTGTCCACGCGGTATCGCGGCTCGTCCGGGGAAAGGGGCTCTACGCTGACAATCGTATCCCTAAAGAGGATTGGCTCCAGCTGCTTGTTGAATGGTTCTCCCGGCGCGCGGAACTTTCGGCGCCAGACCTCGTTGCCCGCGAAATCCCAGCATCCCATCTCTCCTGAACAGTTGAAGAACCAGACGCACTTGCCATCCGTCACCGGCGTCCAGGAGGTCGAATCGCTGTAGGCGTACATCATCGGGCTAGGATTCTCGCCCGCCAGCTTCACGCTCCAGAGGATCTTTCCTGAACGTGCATCCAGACAGTGTCCGAGGATGGACGCGCTGAACTTTTCCGCGCCCTCGCGGTACTCCTCGAATGTCGTTAGAAACAGGCGGTTCTTCCAGGCGATGATGCCGCCCTGTCCGCCATTCGGCATCGTGGATCTCCACGCGATATTCTGATCCAGCGCGACGCTCCATGCCGTCGGAGCGTCGCCTTTATCATAGCGCCAATCGAGCGACGGACCGGCTGCCTGCGGCCAGTTGTCAGCGCTGGACTGTGACTCAACAACAACGAGCGAAAGGATGGCGAGAAGGGGGAGCGCTCGAAGCACCGAAAGCATGTTGTCTCCTGCAGTAGCGTTGGCCGGCGAGATTACGGACAACCAGCCAGCGCCTCAATCCCGGGATATGCAATACGACGTGATCACTCTGATCAATACGATGAGGTTTAGGAGGCGCGAGCAGTCCCCTGATTGGTAAGCAGTCCACGAAGCCACGGAAGGCAGTGCCGATCGTACAAGACCGCGATGATGACCACCGCACCGATGATCGCCCGCTGGTAGTCCGAGCCTAGCCCGTGAAGATCGCAGCCGTTAATGATCGTGTACATCAAGAGCGCGCCGAGGATTGTGCCCGGTACGCCTCCCTGTCCGCCGGCGAGGGAAGTACCCCCGATGACGGTTGCCGCTACCGCATACAGCTCGTAACCACTCCCGGCCTTGTACTCCGCGACACTGATTCGAGACACGTTCACGACGGCGGCAATTCCCGCGAGCAGCCCGGAAAGCGCGAAAACTGAAAGCGTGGTCTTCATCAGTGAGACACCGGAAAGGCGAGCGGCCTCCCGGTTGCCGCCCATCGCGTAGACGCTCCGACCCCAACTAGTACGTGACATCCCGAGGAACACGAGGATAGCGGCGAGCGCCATGATAATGACGGCGTATGGCACACCGTCCGTGGATCGGCCGCCGAACAGCTCCGCGGTTCCGAACACGTCGAACCCTGGCGAAAAACCGAACACGTTCTGGGAGTTGGCAAGAATGCTTCCTACACCGTAGGCGAGCCCCATCATTCCAAGGGTGACGATAAAGGCGGAGATCTTGCCGACGGAGGTAATGACGCCGTTGAGTATGCCTACCACGAGGCCACACACGCAGGCCGCAAGCACTCCCATCCACATGTTGACGTGGTACAGGTGCATCGCCTGGCCCGCGACCACCCCTGAAAGCGCCATCATCGCTCCGACGGAGAGGTCGATGTGGCCCGCGATAATTACGGCCGTCTGTCCACAGGCGAGGATCGCGACAACCGCCGCTTGAATGGCGATCTGTTTCAGGTTATCGCGCGACGCAAAATTCGGCGTCGTGATTGTCAGTCCGATGGAGAGAATCAGCAGGAAGGAGATAGGCGCCAGCGAACCTGAGAGACGAGCGAGCACGGCGCCAACTCCGGTCGCCTTGCCCTTCACGCTGTCCTGCGATTGAGCCTGCACGGACCGGTTCCTTTCGCCGCGATCGATCTCGGCAATGATAGCAGAGCCACGGACATTTGTCAATCGATCGACCTCCGCGCATACTCTGCCAAGGTCACCATATTGCACGCTGGGAGAGGACGCCATATCTTCCCGATGTCCATGACTGAGTAGGAGTTTCTTGACGCGGCGACGAAGTCGCTGGTAACGGTTTCGATAGAGGAGAATACTTTGAGACGATGGCTCGCAATACCCATGCTGGCCGGGCTGGCCGTTTGCATGCCGATCTTGTGCGCATCGACCGCGAACGCGGACCGATTGGAGATCGTTGCCGGTGGCGGCAGTGCAGCGGAAGGACCCGCCCTGACCTGCAAGCTCGATCGTCCGTTCTCCAGCGGAATGGACACCAGGGGCACGCTGTTTGTGGCCGAGTACTCCGGTCGCGTGATTGCCATAGATCCGTCAGGGCGCCTGAGGCGCGTGGCGGGCGGAAACGGTGAGGGAAACGGCGGAGACGGCGGACCGGCTGCGCTTGCCCGGTTGAACGCGCCGCACCATCTGCTGGTACTCCCGGACGGCGACATCCTGGTTGCCGACACGATGAACTATCGGATCCGAAGGATCGAGGCGAAGACCGGCAATATCGTGCCGTTCGCAGGTACGGGAGTTGCCGGATTTAGCGGGGATGGGGGACCGGCACGGGATGCGATGTTTGGCGGTATCTACTGCCTTGCATACGACGCCAAGCGCAAACTGCTCTATGCTGACGATCTGGACAGTCGACGCATACGGCGGATCGACCTGCGGACGGGAATCGTCTCTACCGTCGCCGGAAACGGCCGGCGCGGCGTTCCCGCGGATGGCTCCCTCGCAGTCGAAAGCCCCCTGGAAGATCCTCGCGCAATCGCGTGTGACTCGCACGGAAGCATCTACATTCTGGAGCGCGGTGGGAACGCGCTTCGCGTTGTGGACGAGCGCGGACGCATCAGAACCGTGGTCGGAACCGGGCATGCTGGTCCCGCGCACGATGGTCTCGCGCGGAGCGCTGCGCTCGCGGATCCGAAGAACATCGCCGTTGACAATGCCGATGACGTGCTGATCGCAGATACCGACAACCACACAATACGTAAGTATTTAGTGAGGACGGGACAGATTGTCAATCTAGTCGGGAATGGGACGGCCGGCGCGGGGCATATCGGGGGAGATGTCGGTGACGCGCAGCTGAACCAGCCGCATGGCGTTTATGTCGATAAGAGCGGGAACATTATCATCTGCGACAGCTGGAACGATCGTGTACTCCGCCTCGTGCGAGAGCGCCCATAACGGCGTGACGCACTTGTCGAATCGCGAGCACGTACTTGAGACGTCCTAACTGCCGGGAGACATCGACTTACAAAGCGCTCGGGCGCTTTGAAACGGAGAGGGCGATCGCGCCCGCCAGGATTAGTAGTCCACCAATGAGGGTCTCGGCCGTGAACGGATCGTGAAACAGAGTATGTGAAAGCAGCGCCGACAACACGACCGAGGTCAAGATCAGTAGGCTTCCCTGAGCGGCCGGGAGCTCCTTGTATCCATACGTCATGAGTAGTTGTCCTCCAACGCTGGTGACTCCAACGCAGGCGAGGACGAGCCATTGGCCGCCGGTAGGCAGCAGCACGTGAGCATGAGATAGGGCAAGCGCCGCGAGCGCAATCGGAAGGCCAATAAGGTTGAAATAGAAGAATACGGACAGCGATGACTCGGACTGGCGCAGCCTGCGCACCTGTACAATCGCCAGTCCCGCCGTGATTCCGCTAAAGAGCGCGATAACGTCGCCCCAATGTACTCGATCCATGGACGGGTTCGTTATGACGCAGACGCCGCAGAGTGCAGCAACAACCGAGAGGATGCCTGTGATGCGAAGTCGTTCTCCGAGCGCGAAGACGGCGATGATGGTCGCCCAGATCACATTCGTACTGTTGAGTAAAGTCGCGTGCGTCAAGGATGTCGTCTGAATGCCGATGAAGTAAGCGGTACTGGCGACGCCTCCAGAGATCCCTCGAAGGAGTAGGGCGGATCGGTCGCGTCCGAACAGGTTTCCAGAGACGAATTGCGACAGTCCAATCAGGCAAACTACGCCGAACGCATACCTCACAATCGCAATCTCGCAGGCTGGAATTGCGCCGGCGCCCGGTACCGGGCGCGACGCTAATTTAGTGAACACCCCCATCAGGCTGAACAGAAATGAGGAGACACACATGGCAAGGATCGCGCGGGACCGAGGGCGCGTGCTAACATGAGCATCGGATGGCCGCGATAACTTATCAGTGGTCATTAATCAGATGAAGAGACGTCGATGGGCGCAGAATGTTTGGCGAGGATTCCGGGGCTTGTACTGACGGGAGCACTTGCTTCGTGAAGCGCACGAGGAAGGAAAATCGGGGTGACACGATTTGAACGTGCGACCTCAGCGTCCCGAACGCTGCGCTCTACCAAGCTGAGCCACACCCCGATGACCGCACAGGAGACACAAACAGTATAGCATAGGCCATACGGCGAGTCAAGACGAATGCTCGCTGCGCCTGGCTGTGAGAGAGCTACTATCCGAGTATCGAACCGCACTTTGGGCACACGGAATAGGAGACCGGCATCGAGACGTCGCACCGATGACAATAGACAACGTCGCCCTCTTCAGTTTCCCACAAAGGCTGCAAATCCGCGGTTAAACTGCCGTCATCGCGCGACGGGCCTTTATATTCCGGCGTTCCTGATAGCAGCGTAAGATCGTATCGATCGCGGGTTCGCCACCGCTCGCATGCGTAGTTCCAAATCTCCGTGCAGAGCACGCTTCCTGCAATCACCGCAAGCCCGATGCCCGCGAGCGCAGCGGGCATCGGAAGGCTGGTGAGAATGGGTAGGCTCAGGGCAAGCAACACAAGTGCAGCCATCACACGGGTTGACCGGTTGACTGGTGAAGACCTGAATTTCATACCTCAATAGTACCGCAACTCTCCGGGTGAAGACCTACAAAAACTCCTGCAAGATACCTGTATTTCCCCCGATAACATGAACGGGCAGACCCACGCTGCGCGAACACGGTGCGTCACCTGTGCTTGTCAACTGCGCCTGCACCGTCTCCAACTTCTGTCTGGGTCCGACTTCGTGGAGAGAGAGCATGCAAATCAAGGAGTTCGAGGCACAGACGCTCAAAGAGTGCTTGAAGCAGGTGCGAAGTGAAATGGGTCCGGATGCCGTGATTCTGGAGACGCGGAAGTTTCGAAAGGGCGGACTGATGGGAATGGGCGCGCACGACGCCATCGCGATCGTGGCGGCGACGGGAATCACGGTCGACAGCGAAATTCGCGGCCGAAGTGAGATAGAACCTCTACCTGGTGCGGAAACGCCAACCGCGACAGAAAGCGACCGAACATCCCCAGCCCCATCGCTGAATTCAAGCCATCAAAACACAAATAGTCCAGCGCGTTCCGCCGCGCTCCTGGCGGCGCGAGGAGCGTATGGGGCGAGAACTCCTGTGCGCCGATCCATTGAAGGACGAGTTGCGGATACCCCTATCGCGGAAGCGGATGCGTTCGCCGCGCTACTTGCGCCGGTGGTCGAGCCGGTCCCTTCGACCGGACCTAATCGCTCCCAAAGGCCCACTGGCGCCGCGCTTAGGCCAGGGACCGAGCGACCTGCAAACACACTCGCGCGACAGATCGCCCCACCGAATTCTCGAAATGAGGCCGTCGGCGGGAGTCATTGGATCCCAGCAGTGGACACCTCACGGCTATCTTATCTCGAGCGCGCAATCACCGAAATCCGTGAATGCCTGATCGCCCTCCAGTATGAACAGCGCCAGAGTCATGCTCGGACCGTGTCGGCAGTCGTTTCCGCGGTGGCGCCAGCCGTCACTGCAGTCAACGCTGCAGGGCTCGCGGCTTCCGCGGACGACCTACCGCCCCGCTTCCTGGAACTGCAGGCGAAGCTGCGCGCGAAGGGAGTGGCGGAAGCCATCGTTCAGGACCTGTTTGATCAGCTCCCTGACATGGGCGCCTGGAGCGAACAGGCCCAGGATGCGCTTGCCCACTCGGCCATCAAAGATCTGATCGCGCGCCGAGTTCGGACCGCTGGCTCAATCGAGCTAACGCCCGGCCAACCAAAGGTTGTGGCGCTTATTGGGCCGACCGGCGTCGGCAAGACGACCACCGTCGCGAAACTGGCCGCGAACTTTGCGCTACTTCAGGGTAAGCGCGTGGCTCTGCTCACCGTCGACACGTATCGAATTGCGGCGGTAGAACAGCTGAAGACATACAGCCAGATTATCGGTCTGCCTGTAAGTGTGGCGTATGACCACGCGGAGCTGCCCGCAATTATGGACCGGTATGCCGATTTCGATCTGATACTGATAGACACTGCCGGACGCAGCCAACAGCACCTCATGCAGGTGGGCGAACTGAAATCGCTAGTGGACACGTTACCGTGCGAGACACACCTCGTTCTGGCGGCACAAACCAAGGAAGAGGACATGGTGGATGCCGTCATGCGGTTTTCGGCGGCGCGCGTGGACAGGCTGATATTCAGTAAGCTCGACGAAACCAGCAGCTATGGAACTCTATTTAATGTAGCGGATTATACTGGCATTCCGTTATCCTTCCTCACAACCGGGCAGAAGGTCCCGGAGGATATCGAGCCGGCAAGCGGCCTCAAGTTGTCAACGCTCATTTTGAGTTAAGCGACGGTCTGAAGTATTGAATGGCCAGGATGATGACATGGACCGAAAAGCCGTAAGCAAATTGCTCATCCTCATCGGACAGTTCGCGAACCTAACCGAAATCAAAACAGTTCTCTTCCCTTGACAGACGAACCATCTTGAGTTATACTCCAAGAGTACTTTGAAAATCAAAGTACTCTTGGAGTGATTCTAGACTCGCGATCGGGACGAGGAGGAGGAGGGATGACCGTGACGGGCAGAGTAGGGGGGCATTCGAAGACCAGCAGTCATACAAAACAGCGCACGGTACTTCTCGCCGAGGTAGTCGGATACTGCTTTGGCGTCAGACGCGCCGTGGAGATGACGGAACGTGCCGCGACCGAGCGCGCCGGCCGGGTGACATCCCTTGGGCCACTTATCCACAACGCGCAGGTCACCGATCGGCTGAAGGCGAGCGGGATCGAATCCGCGGCTCATCTGGACGAAATCGCGAGCGGTACAGTCGTCTTGTCCGCGCACGGATCCGCGCCGATCGTGTTGCGGCAGGCACGAGACAGGGGACTGGAGATCGTAGACGGAACCTGCCCGTTCGTCACCAGGGTCCATCGTGCGGCGAAGTCGCTCGTCGAGAATGGCTATCGAGTGCTGCTGGTCGGTGACCCTGGCCATACGGAAGTGATCGGCGTAGTGGCAGCGATCGAGGAGATGGGCGGTTGGGTCAGGCGGGTTTCATCGCCCGAACAGGTTGCCGCCCTGCATCTTGGCGGCAAAGTCGGCGTGTTGAGCCAGACAACGCAGCGCCGAGAGACGTTTGCGGCCATCGTAGCCGAAGTTTGCAAGCTTGTTTCTGATGTTCGAGCAGTAAACACGGTATGCGGTGCGACAGAGGAGCTACAGGCGGCAGCGATTCGCCTTGCTCGGCAGGTAGATCTCGTAATCGTAATCGGAGGGCGGCAGAGCGCCAACACACGACGACTTCGCGAACTTTGCGAAGAGCAGGGAGTTGTCGCCCGCCAGGTTGAAACCGCCGACGATATAGACCAGGCCTGGTTGGAGAGATCGGATGTCGTAGGAATTACCGCTGGCGCTTCTACACCGGACTGGCTGATCGAAGAGGTTGCGCGTGCTGTGAATGGCGGATCATTACCGGAGGGATGGAGGATCAACCACCCTGATGAAGGGTGAGTCGGCTCCTTCAGCGAAGTTATCCGGCGCTTAGCATTCGCTCTGCCAGGCGCGCACGGCGGACGAAAGTAGAGAGCAACTGCACCTCTTCCCGTGTAAATTCTCGAGGCTGTTGCGAAAAGATCTCAATGACCCCCACTGTACGCCGGCCGGCCTTCAGCGGTACTCCCAGATAAGATGCGAGATTGTCCCGATGGAAACCGGTGTGCGTCTGCGCTCGCGCATCGTCATGGAGACTTGTCAGCATCAGCGATTGGCCGCGCCTCGCGACCCATCCGGTTAGACCGTGGCCAAGCTGGACCTCAGGCTCCGGCGGCACTGCGGTCCGAAACCTGCTGCAGGCCCGGAGCCGAAGCGAATCGGCGTCCATGCTATAGACCGCGCATCGGTCGGCACGCATGATTTCGATGGCGAGATCGGATATTACCTGCGGGAGGTTACCATCGAATGAGGATCCGAGGGCATGCGCGATTCTACGGAAGTAGCGGCTCATTTCGTGCGAGCGAGCACGGGCCAGCCGGTATTGGAGGGCATTGTACGTCGCCGCGGCGGCCTGATTGGAGATGGTATAAAGCAGCTCCATCTCCCCGACTGTAAACAGTCGTCTGCGAGACGTCATCCCAACCAGTATCCCGATCATCTCATCACCCATGTGCATCGGCACACAGAGCACTGAGGCGACACCGAACCGCTCTAATGGCGCCGACCGATCGCGCGGATCGGCGCCGATGTTCACAACAGCCTGTGGAGTCTGCCATTCGTAGACCCATCCCGGAACGCCTTGACCCATTTCGGGTTGATAATCTGCGAATTCGTTCGCGTCGATTCCGCGGCAGAGCCGGGGCACAAGGCGCGCTGTCGCCGGGTCGACTAGCAGTAGTGCGAACTTGTCCACGTTTAATAGTTTCACTACGCTGTCGGCAACGAAGTTGAGCACGTTGTCGACGTTCAGCGTCGAATTCACGTGCTGAGACAGGTCGTGCAGGGCGGAGGACCGTTCAGCCTGTCGCTGAGCCTCTTCGTACAGCCACGCATTCTCGATCGCAATCCCGGCCTGCATGCCGACGGCTGAAACAAGTCGCAAGTCGCCCTCACGATAGGCATTCCGCTGGAGACTAGTGACCTGAAGCAGGCCATGGATCTCATTGTGGCTCTTGACCGGAGCGATCATGGCAGACAGTGCCCGCGCGCGCTCCGACAGATCGCGGTAACCGTCGGTCTGGTCTGTATCTGGAATAAGCTGGGATTGCCCGGTTACAAGACTCTGTGCATGGTAGCCGCTTTCAACAGCGAGTTGGATATCTCGTTCGTCCTCGGTCAGCCCGCGCTCCGCCGCGATAAACAGGTGCGTACGTTCGTCATTGACAAGGAACAGAACCGCCGTGTGAAATTCGATATGCGTGCATAGCGCGGTAAGCACGCTCTCCAGGACTTGCTGAACATTGAGATTGCCGGCAACGGTCTGAGCCGCGTCATACAGTACCGCAAGCTCCCGACCTTGCTCACATGCAGCTTCCGCGCTCGTCCCCAGCCGTTTCCCCAGCACCACAAAGCTCGCCAGCAGGTTCAGGCAGTCAATGTCGTCCGAGTCAAACTGCGACGCGTTGTGGTCCCCTCCCTTATTCTGTACGACAAGGGTCCCGACGGTGCGGTCATTGTCGATGAGAGGAACGACGGCAGCGGTCCTGCTTGCGGGCGCCGCAACTCTCTGAACCGCGCCGAGTCCAACGTCCGCGGTCACATCTCGTTCGCCTGCAGTGAACAGGTCGCCTGTAACAGCAAGCTGCCGGCTGTCCATCGCGATAGCGTTTCCAGATTTGAGTGCCGATTCAGAGATCGAATCCGCCACACGGATGCGGAGGCCAACGATTTGGCCGGCATTTTCACCGGCTACGGCAACAAAGTCCAGCTGGTCGCAGCCTTCGACGACCAGACAAAGTGCTGCGCCACTAGCGCCCGTTAGTCGCAGGGCGCTGTCCACGACAATCTGGTTCAGCTCATGGAGCTGGATTCGGCCCGAGAGGGCGCTCAACATCCGGCGCACGGCGTCACGCTGTTGCGCTGATCTGTTCATAGTCCCTCCTTCCTATTGCCATTTTCTCATACTCATGAACGAGAAGTCAAGAAGACGCGTAGATGCGTCCCCAACTCGAATATAGTCAGTTGGCGGGCCGTGGAAGTGCACGGTCATACATCACGAGAGCTGCATCGCGCTCGCGGTTCGCACGCTCGTAGAGGCCAAGCAGCCTTGCGTATAGGCGGTCAGGCTGCTTGCACCTTTCCGCACCGCAGAGCGAGAGCGCCGTCAGGATCTCCCGCTCAGCATCCGCATTCTTTCCATCCTCCAGCAGACGTGTTGCCAGCTGTTCACGCACGTCCGGATCGTAAGGATCTTCTCGCGTGATGATGCGCCAAAGTCG
The DNA here is from genome assembly GCA_038211235.1 of Chthonomonadales bacterium. Taxonomy (GTDB): domain Bacteria; phylum Armatimonadota; class Chthonomonadetes; order Chthonomonadales; family Chthonomonadaceae; genus DATGJU01. Next base: position 38,031 of record JBBQVV010000004.1, read on the forward strand.
CGACGACTTCATCTCCGCAGTCGCCGCCTCCTGGAACTGCGTGATCGCGTCCGCGGCAATTTCATAGACATCGGCATCCGGGTGATCTTCTCCAAGATCCCACTCCCACGTCCGTGTACAGAACGATACATGATGCTGCACCACGGCCCAGTAGCCGCTCATCGCGCGGCTAAAGTTCTCGTGCCGACGGTAAGCGTCGGCCATCAGATAGCTCGGGTCACCGAACCAGGGCGCCGCCTCGCTCGCCCTATGAAAGAAATCGAGGGCCCGTTCGCCCTCGCCATTTGCGCGCGCGGCGCAACCGAGGTGGCACAGGCTTACGCAATCCTGTGCGTCCAGGCCAACGAGGCGCTGGTAGAGCTCCGTGTCATTACCGGGCAGCACGTCGCGGAACAGCGTTTGAGGGATGCTCAAGAGAGTGCGGAAGAGATCCAATCTGGCCCGCTCGGGAAGCGCTGCTCCAGGCCACTCGTCGTCGGTCTCGTACCGTCCGGCAATCACACAGCGCCGCAGAAACGACTCAAAGTCGGAGGCCACAGGACGAAGGAACCCTTCTCCCTGGTTCCAGTAGAGAATCGGGGGCGCCTCGAACAACCTATTTGGCCCAAGATAGAACCCATACAAGCTGTCCTCACCGGCGACACGTCCGAACGGTAGGAACTGTGGAATTTGCCCGAAGACCCTGCCAACGCCGGACGCCAGCTCCTCTGGACTAAAGAACTCGCATGGCGCGAAGAACGTCTGCATCTGGTGGACATAAAGATGCCGGAAGCTCCCGGGAAGCGTCCAGTGCCAGAAGGCTTCGATGGCTCGCAACGCCTCCTCGACATCTCGGAACTGCGCGTCCTTCTTTCTGCTCATCGACACGGCTCCGTCTTCTAGCTTTGCGATTACCTACGGCCTTGCCAGTGGGGCGCCCGGGCTTGAGATCGGGAGATCCGGGTCGTGCGTCATCCCGTCGAGCGGCTCACCGGCATGTTCATCGGCCGTCGAATGCATTGGGGGACTGCCGGCCGCGATCCAGGCAGACATCCATAGCGACGCGGTGTCCAGCGCGCTCTGTTCCAGGCAGTGAATGGCGATCGGTCGCGCGCTCGACCCAAACACCGTATAGTAGTTGTATCCGTAGTCCGCGTCCTTAAGGTACCCGCGCCGATCGGATGCAAGAATCTCGTCGCATCTCGCAAGGCTTGCGCGAGACCACCTGAATGCAGACGCAACAGGGTCCGCGATGGCGCCAGCATCGTGATGCGCCAGGTCTGTAATCTTCACGAACTGGTCCAGCAAACCGGATTCGAACCGCAAATGGATGCCCTTTTGCCCGGTGAGCTGACCGTCGTAGTTAGACGTACAGTGGAACGGGACGTGGGCGTCGCTGACGTAGTGTCCCAGCCAGGTCGAAATCTCAATAATGGCGCGCAAGTTTCGCGATCGAAACGCTCGCACCAGCTTTCCGTAATACTCCCCGATGCGCCAGGGAACCGTACCGTGCCGGATGACCTCGACCTGCCCGAGCAGTCCGACGGCGACCCAGTAGTCTTGCGGATATTTGTCGGCCACGTCCTTGCCCACATAGTCCAGATCGATATAGTGGCGAGGGGATTCCAGGGCAAAATTGTCGCGCCGCCATTCGTCCGGGTCGACTGCGTGGCGTACGATCCACGGCCGATTTGACTCATAGAACGGCTTGAGCTCAAGAGGAAGGCAATCGATCGCGACAGCGTTTGAGTAGCGGTGGCCTGTGACGCCCCATGCACCACACGGCGACGCCATCGACGTTATTGCGATAACGAGAGCGGAGATGGCGTAGGAACTAATTACAGTACTGCGGACCATGTACCGTGCCGGTGACAAAACTTGCTCCTTGAGGTCTTTGCAGCAGCGTGCACAGTATACCTCAAGGCTGTTGACGGGTTTGCGCCGACTCTATGAGCGGAGACGCAGCGAAGCTTTAAGTCCCTCATACGCGATCATGCCGAACGCGTATCGTCGCGCTCGTATCCGATGAAGGCGCCGTGCGTCAGTTTCTCGTCTCCACTCGATTCGTGATCTTGGGACCGATCGGCTAGTTCCGCAGGCTCGGCGAGGTTGGCGGCGTTCGGAACAGCGGCGTCTAACCTTCCGACTCTTCGAAGGGGTATGGGTTGAATCGGCAACGGGTCGGGAAGGCCTGATTCAACCAGGCGCGCTTGGATCCATTCGTCCATCAACCTGGTGAGGCGGTCGACAACCTCAGGTCGCTGGTTCGCGATATTCAGCAGTTCGCCGGGATCGTCGGGGAGGCTGTAGAGCTCGATGTCCGAGTTGCCGTGCAGGTCCGGTACCTCGAGAGGAACGATCAGTTTCCAACGATGTGTCCGGATGCCTCGCTTCTTCATCCAGGTATTTTCCGTGATGTGCAGGTAATCCGTCGTCCCGCGCTGTGTCGATACCGGCGAATCGATGAGCTTGAGTAGACTCTGACCCTGCATCTTTTCCGCGGCCGCGACATGGCCGAGATTGACCACGTCGAGGATCGTAGGCGCGATGTCCAGCATGCTCGTGATGCCGCCGAGCCGCTTTCCAGGCGGCAGCCGAGCGGGGCACCGCATTATCAGCGGTATATGTAGATTTGTATCGTATAGGCCGTGATGGTCGAACCAATGTCCGTGCTCGTCGAGCTCTTCGCCGTGGTCGGCGGTGAGTACCAGGAGGGTATCTTCCGTTATGCCGAGCTCGCCCAACCGCGTAAGGATCGAAGCAAGACATGAGTCCATGTAGGCGATCTCCGCATCGTACTGCGCCTTCGGAAACTCAACATCCGTGACTCCCGGCATCCACTCCGCAAAATATCGATTAAAACTCTCAAACCGCCACAACGCCGCCATGCTGTCGTTCCGCGGATCCTTTTCATCGCCACGATAGAACATTCGATCGAATGGCGGAGGCGGCAGGTAGGGCGTGTGGGGATCCCAGAAATGGAAGAAGAGGAAAAACGGCCTATCCTGGCTTGCCGCCGCGTCCAGCACCCCGAGTGCGACCGCTGTCACTGCCTCGCCCTTGCGCCAATCTCGTCCCAGCGACTTGTCCCATTCGTATTGGCGATAGTCGTCAAATCCCCTGGCAAACCACCGACCCAGATTGTCCGCCGCACCGGTGTGGAAGCCGTGCTCACCAAGGAGTTGCGCGAGCATGCGAACGCCATCTGCGGGCTCGGGAGTGTGCGATTGTGATGTGACGTGGTGAGCGTAGATGTCCCGCCCCGTCATTAACGTGGTGTGGCCCGGGTATGTCGGGATGTGGGGACTGAAATGGTCCGTGAACAGAACGCCCTCATCAGCAACGCGGTCGATGTGAGGGCTTGTCCTGCGAAAATGACCGTAACACGAGAGGCGGTCTGCTCGTGTCGTATCCAGACTGATCAGAATTACGTTCATGTGGGGCGAGGTCAGAAATTGAGCGAGTCGACGTTGTCTTTCGTGATTTCCAGGCGAAGGGGCAGCGTTATCAGGGCGCCGCTTACGTGAATGGCTCCGTCGGCGACTGGATCGCCGTCCTTGGGAGCTTTGCCATCGAGCGCGTTCCTGACCAGTTTCGCCGTGAGATATGTCAGTTTCTGCGGGTCCCAAAGGTAGAGGCCGGTGATGGATCCCTCCTTAAGGTAGGGCTTGTTTTCCGATGGAAGGCCCAGGCCCCAGACCTTGACTTTGCCAACTTTATGCAGCGTTCGTAGGGCTTCCCCTGCTCCGCGCGGGCTGACCGAGTTCGTACAGGCAATTCCAGCGACCTCCGGGTGTGCCTGGAGCGAAGCGATTGCCATCTTCTTCGCTTTATCCGTGTCGTCGTCGTTATAATAGGTGTCCACAACCTGAATTCCCGGAGTCTGTGCTAACTGCTGTTTGATTCCGTCCAGGTGCTTGTTGAGGTTCTCGGCGGTCTGCTGTCCGCTGAAGAGGATCACCTTGCCCGTCTTGCCCAGGCTGTTGGCAAGTCCCTCCGCAATGTCGGCTCCGATCTTCACGTCGTCCACGGCCGCAACATAGAACTCACGGGCGCTTTCCGGCGCATCGGAATCCCACGTGAAGACACGAATTCCCTGGTCGTGAGCCTTTTGCAAGGATGGAATGATCGCCTTGGAATCGACCGGCGACACCACAATTGCGTCTGCCTTACCGACAATCGCCTGTTCGATAATATCCTTCTGCTTTTCAGCCGAGCCCTCCGTGGCCGCCTCGTACTGCACGTCCGCATTCAGCTCTGCATCCTGGGCTGCCTGTTCGGCGCCCGCCTTGCACGCCTCACTGTAGCTGATCCCGCCCTTTTTGAAGACGAATACGATTTTCTTCCGACCGCGTGACACGCCCGGAGTCGACGGTCCCGACATCGCCGGCGCCTTCGCCTGCTCCTTCTCGCAACCGAATGCTACAACTCCCACGAGGGCCAGGCATGCTAGAAGCACGACTCTAGTTGATGCAGGCGACGTTCTTGCGATTCGGAGGCATTGCGGTGCAATTGTGCGCATATTCTCGTCCTTATGGAAGTCCGGCTATTGCCAATGCAGCTACGATTCGAGTCCGTCCAGCATCGTTGCGGCTTCACGAACCGAATCGGAGAAAGCCTCCAATGCGGTATCTATCTCCGTTTCCGAGACAATGAGGGGCGGCTCGAACCGAATCACGTTAGGATTGTTAAGTGTGTACGCGGCAATCACGCCTCGGCGCGCCATGCCGTTGATCGTCAGTTCGGCAACGTCCTTCACCGCGAACTCCACTCCGATCATCAAGCCCTGACCTCTCACCGCGACCAACACATCCGGCACCGCAGCGAGGATCGTCCGTAAACCGGTGATCAGTTGTTCGCCTCGCGTTGTGGACCTACTGCAAAGATCCTCCTCGATTGTGGCTTCGAGAGCGGCGATTCCCGCTGCGCAGGCCAATGGATTGCCGCCGAAGGTGCTGGTATGAATCAGGGGATTCTCTCCGAACGCTCGCTCCCATATCTCCGGAGTTGCCATTGTGACGCCTATCGGCATGACGCCGCCGCCCAGTGCTTTGGCGAGCGTCAATATGTCCGGCACAACGTTCTCGTGCTCGACCGCAAACATTCGACCAGTGCGGCCCAGTCCGGTCTGCACCTCATCTACAATCAACAGTGCATTCGTCTGGTCGCAGATCGCCCGAAGGCCCGACAAGTAACCGGCGGGTGGAGTGATGATACCGCCTTCGCCCTGGAGCGACTCGATGATAACCGCCGCAGTCCGGTCAGTAACGGCCGCTGCCGCCGCGGCAAGGTCGCCGAAGGGAACGTGCTGGTATCCAGGCACCATCGGCTCGAACGGTTTCCTGTATTTCTCTCTTCCCGTGGCCGCAAGGCTGCCCATGCTTTTGCCGTGATAGGCCCCCACGGCGCTTACGAAGTCGGTACGTCCTGTTGCGATCCTGGCGATTTTTAGCGCCGCCTCCACCGCCTCGGTACCACTGTTAGAGAAGAAGCTATATTGAAGCCTACCGGGCGCGATCTCCGCGAGGCGCTGTGCCAGCCGGGCCTGAGGGGCGTTGAAGAATGTCCGAGTCCCGAGTGGCATCAGGTCGAGCTGCCGATGAACGGCTTCGACCACCCGAGGGTGTCGATGTCCCAGTGAGAATACTCCAAAACCACCTACGAAATCGAGGTAATCGGCGCCGGACATTGTTGTAACGACGCAGCCTCTGGCAGTGACTTCGACGTCGCCGAAGCCTGCAAACTGCTGTAGCCGGGCAAGACCGGGATTGAGATAGTCCTTTGTCAGCTCGATTACGAGCTCTATCTCGGCCTGTTGCCGTTCGTTTTGTTGATCGAGGCTATCCATGTGGTCTACCTGCCGCAATCTCGTTGCTCATTGCGTAGGCTCGCTGACACCAAGTACAACACGTGCGGCAGGGCTCAACTGGTTCCAGGTCGCACGAAGAAGATACTTCTGCTGATCGAGCTGCTGAGGCTGATGACGCCTGCAGAAATAGCCGTGCATGACCCTTCGCGGCGCTTGAGTGCGATTTAGAGTGCCTCCATGCCAGGTATGGCTGTTCACGATGACGACATCACCCGGCTGGCCAAGGACAATGACCTCATCGAGATGCGGCGCAGCCGGATCGGCGAGCGCCTCGCCTGGAGTCGTGCTGCTCCGATGAGTTCCCGGTACCAGCCGCGTCGCGCCGTTATCTGGTGTGAGCTCATCCAGGAGCCAGAGCGAGTTGCACACCTGATAGTGGCCGGGCGTCTCGATGCGGCCCCAGTCGGCATGGAGGTGCTGAAGGCCTTGACCGGGCAGCGCGCTACGGCTGTTGAGGGACGAAAGTTTCAGATCGTATTCGAGCACGTGGGCGATCGCCGCAAGAACGCGAGGTTCCATCAAGACAATGTGGAACATCTCGCCCTTATTGATCAAGTCGGACAGCCGATCCGTCCCGCGCTCCTGATGCACTTCCAGTCCGGCGCGCTCGCCTTCGGCCGCAAGTATCTCTGCCTGGCGTATTCGGAGCGTTTCGACCTCTTCGAGCGACAACACCGCCTTAAGATGCAGGTAGCCGTCCAGATTCAACTGCTCTTTCTGTTCTCTGCTCAGCGTTTCGTCGCGCACACCCAGGTCCCTGAGCGCCTCTTTGATTTGCATCGTGTGACTCACTGCAGCACGGCAATTGCCTCTATCTCGACGTCCACGTCCAGCGGCAAGCGGGCAACCTGGACGCAAGTCCGCGCAGGTCGCACGTCGCCGAAGTACTCATTGTAGACTGAGTTTAGGCGAGAGAAGTTGTCCATATCGGCGAGGAAGACGGTCACTTTTACGCATCTCTCCAGGTCCGAACCAGCCGCCTTAAGAACACGCTCGACGTTGGCAATGCACTGTCGAACGGCGCCCTCGAAGTCCTCACGAACAATCGTGTTTGTCTGCGGATTCATCGGTACCTGTCCGGAGACGAAGACCAGGTTACCTGAGATGATGCCTGGACTGTACGGCGCGCCCTGGACGGCTGTGCCCGTGGTAACGGCCTGCTTATTCATGGTGAACTGGCTCCTCCTGTTCGGTAATTAGATCGCTGTGCATCGCATTTGGCTGGGCAAATCTCGGCTCTCACCGGCGCGAACCAATGCAAGCTTAGCGATAGAGCGGACCAAATGTTTGGCACGCGCGGTAGTCCGCGGCCTGCGGGTCGAGACTGCCGAACCGCGACCAGACACTTGGGCGGAACAGCCGTTCCGGCGGAACATTGTGCATGTCAACCGGGATGCGGAGAATAGATGCAAGTGTAATGAGATCGGTGCCGATATGGCCATGCGAGATTGCGCCGTGGTTCGCGCCCCAGCTGTTCATTACCGAGTAGACGTCGGTGAACGGTCCGTTCCCGGAAAGATTTGGCGCGAACCAGGTGGTTGGCCATGTCGGATTGGTGCGAGCATCCAACACATCGTGTACGGCGTCGGGCAGATCAACTGTGTAACCTTCGGCGACTTGCAGCACGGGACCAAGGCCCTTTACCAGGTTGAGCCGGCACATCGTTACAGGCATCTCGCCACGAGTCGTGAAATCGGACGACCATCCACCGCCCGGAAAGTATTCCGATACGGAGGGACACCAGTGCGTAGCCCGCAGGCATTTCCGAATCTCATCGTCGGTGATGTCCCACCAGGATTTGAGCGCCCGGCGGCCGTTGATCATCTGTTCTCCGGTCCAGTCAAGCGCTGCCGGTCCGGAGTTTATAAGGTGGATAATGCCCTGCTGAGCTCGACCCGTCAAAGTGAAATCCGTGACGCGCTTGACCGATTCGGGACTCCAGTAGGTCCGCACGTCGGCGAAAAGCTGGGCGGTTCCTGTGAGCAGATGGCCGAAGAGCATGGAGACGCCATTGAGCGCGTCGTTCTCTGTCGCGACAATATCAGGC
>JBBQVV010000005.1:0-42880 GCA_038211235.1 Chthonomonadales bacterium
AACTGGATGACCTTGAGGCCCATGAACGCGGCGACGCGGGCGTTTGTGTAGCGCTCGCCGCCCACCGAGTGTTTGACACGCGTATCGATGCCGACAAATGCCCATCCTGGAGGTATGGCCTGCATGCCGAGGAGCGTATGAGGCTGGCAGCGCAACAGCACCACCGCGCCTTGCCTGCCCAGGGCGCAAGTGACCTGATCCATGATGCCGCACGGCGCACCGACGACGGCGTTCTCAACTCGCTGACACCAGGCCGCAAGGGTCATGTCACTCGGATGGATGCCCGCGGCTTCACTTAGAGCGTGCATCGTCGCAACCTCAATTGCCGCAGAGGACGAGAGGCCCGCGCCCATCGGCACATCGCTCTTCAAGAGCACGTTCGCGCCTAACTCTCCAAGGCGAACGTCGGCGCGGCCCTCGGCGACTTTGGCGTAAGCCGCAAGCATCACATAGTAGCAGCCTGCAACATAGGCAGCCCAACGCGTCGTCGAATCCTCGTTCAGTCTTCTGCGCACCTCGTCAACCGGTCTGATCTGTCCATCGGAATCAATCAAGTCGTCGAGAGAAACCGTTACATCCGGACGATGGTCCACCGCCTCGACTCCAAGACTGCGAATCCGAAGCAGACGGTCTTCCCTCCACTGCCATCCGACAAAGGCAGCCTCCGCGATAGGCAATTCGATTACGAGGCTTCCCGAATAGTCCGCAACGCCGCCCATGATATCCAGCCTGCCAGGCGCTCGCGCACCAGCAATCGGGGCGTTGCCATCCAAAAAGGCAGCCTGTTCGTTACGCGCCAGATCCTCAAACGCCTCCCACTGTTCGGTCGCGGTGGGTGCATTCCGCCAATGGGAACTCACATCGGTCATCCCTATTCCCGTCTCCTCGGTCGCGTTAACTGCCCTGTCCGCGTGCTCTCCGGTGCCGTCGGCTTGCTACAGCCAATCGCCAGATAGACAATGATAACCCGAAACTGTGCGGGTGTCAATTTTACCGTCTACGGAAACGATCCGATCTCGCCAACAATCCGCATGTGCCGATTGCACGGCAGAGTCACGAGGCGCCGGACAGGAACTGCGACGGAGCCTTTCTGCACCAATCGAAAGCTAGATAAAGGAATTTGCGGAATATGTGTGAGGCGAGATCAGATCAACTATCTGTCGAGACAGCGCTTACGGTCGCTGGGCGTATACTGCTCTCACGAGCGATAAGTTTGGTAATAACTGCTGCGGTCATGGGCTTGACCCTTCTGCCATCAGACGCGCAGCTCCGGTTCCGCGCGAATGCGGCTCACGGCGATCTATGGCGACACGTCTATTCTCAGTTGCCGTCAATCTGGAAAGCGCGGCAGCTCGTATATGTGCGGGAAGTTTCTGATGATGATATGGACCGGTTTGTAGAGAAGTTTGAGGGTCCGAACGACGAGAACAACTCCATCGTCGACGGATGCTATCAAGGCAACGTGGACTCGGGGGGGATGGCAGGTCAGATCACGTTACGACAATCACTTCACGGCGAGAACGCGGCGCTCGTATTTGCGCATGAGTATGGGCACTACGTCTGGGCCGATGTGTTGAGTACCTCCGACCGAGCACGCTATCGCAGAATCTGGCGAGAACAACGGCGCGCGAACAGCCTCGTGACCGAATATGCGGAGGCGGGCGATGAGGAGGGGTTTGCAGAGGCGTTCGCCTATTTCCTCCGGCGGCCGGACTATCTGCACCGAATGGACCTGATCTCCTGGCGTTATCTTTCCGGACTGGAAAAGTCCGCCGCCGTCGAACCGCATTAGGCGCCCACCTCTCGTCGACCGTACATCGGAGGATAGCTACAATGCAACAGCGGTGAGCAGAAGCTCACCGCTGTTGCATTGTCTCATCGAAATCTCCGCCGTGCTGTGTGACTTACGGCTGGGGAGGTGGCGCGTTTCCACCGGCTCTGGCGCCACCGCCCGGACCAAACCCACCAGGACGGCGTCCCTGGGGATGATCCTTAATGTACTTCGTTACGAGGTCCTTCTGGTCCGCTGTGAGCGCGGCCATCGCCTTGTCGTCCGGCTGCCCGGTCCCGCGCAACGACTGCATTAGCTGCTGCATCTTCTCCTGGTCGCCAGCCTGTCGAGCAGCCTGCATCTCCTGCATCTTTGCCGCCCGGTCCTTTGCCGCGTCCGCAGCCAATGCGCCGAGCTTCGTCTTCTCGTCGTCGGTCAGCTTAAGGTCGGAGTAGGTCTGGTAGGGAATGCGCAGCGTCTGCAGGGTCTGGAGATTCTTCAGAAGAACGACCGCATCGGCCTTCTGATCGTCCTTGAGTGCGGCCTCGATCTCCTTCGTGGCGGTCTTGTTGATCTCCTGCATCTTCGTCTGCATCGCCTGCCGGTCCGGCTGGCTTCCGTCGGCCGGAGGCTGGAACGCCGCCTGCATATCGGTCTGCATCTTCGTTCGTGCCGCGGTTATGGAGGTCTTCTGTTCGTCTGTAAGCTTAAGCTCCTTCGCCAGTACATCGACATTGACACTTACAAGCGAAAGCTGGCCTCCGAACCGCCCACCCTGGCCGAATCCGCCCGGTCGGCGCTGACGGCCCCCGGGTGGCTGTGCGGGATCCGCCTGCGCCAACGCACTCACTGCTGCACAGGAACCAAGCACAACCGCTGCGCCGATCCAACTCATTTTCGACATTCGCATCGGGTACATCCTCCCTTTAGTTGCCCGCCGGCCATTGCCGACGGTTTCAACCGCTTGACTCAACCGTTTACGTTATCACGCGCCCCGCAATTCCGCTGAGTGGCAACGCGTACTCCAAGATCATGACGAGGCAATGTATGAGTGGTTACGCCAAGTTCGTGCGTGCTACAGCCGGCTACCGTACTCGCGCTCCCGCGGGCGTCGGAGCATCGGGTGCCACGAGTACGGCCCTGCCGTCCACATCCGCTGCCAACAACATGCCCTGTGACTCGATGCCTCGCATCTTCCTCGGCTGAAGGTTGGACACGACGACGACCTGCCGGCCCACGAGGTCGGCGGTAGAATAGGTTTCCGCGATCCCGGCTAGGATCGTTCGAGTATCGTCGTCGCCCACCTGGACGGTCAATCGCAGCAGTTTGGTTGCATTCGGCACCGGTTCCGCGGCCAGCACTTCGCCAACTCGTAGGTCGACCTTCATGAATTCGTCAATTCCGATCGTGGGTACAGCCGCTGCAGGGCCGCCGGCAGGCGGTATGGGCGTACCTGGCGGAGTGTCGGGACGCTGTGAAACGTTCTCGTTACTCACGGTATTCGGGCTCCCTTCCTGGACTGCGGCCGCATTCTGTTTCGAGTTGGAGCTGGCGAGTTCGCGAAGTGTCGCATCGTCCACGTTCACCTTCTGAATTCGCGGAAAGATCGGCTCTGGAGGCATTACCCTGGTGCCGGAAGGGATACCGCCCCAGGCAAGGTTATCCCAGCACATTTCGGCAACAGAGCGCGAGAGGCCCAGCTGCTTCCCAATTGCCTCTGAAGCGACGGGCATAAACGGCGCAAGCAGTACTGCGACAATCCGCGTGACTTCCAGACAGCTGTATAGCGTGGAGTCAAGTCTCGTGGCGCTTTCTCGCGATCCGGCCAACGCCTCACGCGCGAGAGTCCACGGAGCGCGCTCGTCGATCAGCTTATTCATCCTTCCGACAAGCTTCCAGATCGATTCTAGCGCGATGTTCAATCGAAGCTCGGCAAAAGCGCGGGCGACCTCCTCTTGCACCTGCAGTGAGAGCGCGACCACTTCCGGATCGTGCACCTCAACGGACGGAACTACACCGTCCATGTACCGGACGACCATATTGATTGTGCGGTTCAGCAGGTTTCCAAGATCGTTCGCGAGATCGGTGTTGAACCGTCGTAGGCAGTTCTCGACGGTAAACTCAGTATCCAGCCCGAAGTTCATTTCCCGGCACAGTAGGTACCGTTGCGCGTCGGCTGCGAGATCCAGTCTCGCGCCGGAGCGCTCCGCAATCAGCTCTGTGAACCGGGACGGGTCTGGAAGCGGAGGACCTGTCTTTCCGCCCTTCTTGCCTCCCTCGACCGTCCACCAACCATGGGCGTATACCTGCTCCGGCAGCGGGAGGTCGAGGGCCATCAGCATCGCCGGCCACAGCGTCGCATGGAATCGGACGAAAATCTCCTTGCCCATCACGTGGAGGTTAGCCGGCCAATGTGCCTCCCACCCGGGACTGTCTGGCCACCCGACCGCGGAGAGGTAGTTGATCAAGGCGTCATACCAGACGTAGATCACTTTGCTCTCGTCCCCAGGAACGGGAATACCCCAGCCACGGTTTGCGCGAGTGATCGACATGTCACGCAGCCCCTCTCTAAGGAAGGCGGTGACTTCGTTCTTGCGGAACTCTGGCTGTAAAAACCTTGGATTTGCGGCGATGTGCTCGAGCAAGCGATCGCCGAACGCGGAAAGCCTGAAGAAGTAGTTCTCCTCCTGCACGCGGATTACGGGGTTGCCGCTCTCGACCGCGATACCATCTTCGACTTCGCTATCACGAAAGAAAGTCTCGTCACTTACGCTGTACCAGCCCTCATATGTGTCCAAATATACGTAGCCGCGCTCCTTGAGACGAGAGAAAAACTGCTGTACGGCATGAATATGGCGAGGCTCGGTGGTGCGAATGAAATCATCATTCGCAACATGCAAGCCTCGCCAAGTGTCCTGAAACGCTCGTGCGAGTTTGTCTACAAACTCTAATGTTGGTACGCCTGCCTTGTACGCCGCCTCCTGAACTTTGGTGGCATTCTCGTCGGTGCCGGTCAGAAACCAGGTGTCGTACCCGCGCTGCCGATGGAATCGCGCCAGCACATCACAGCAAATGGTTGTAAACGCCGATCCAACATGCGGAGGACCGTTGACGTAGTAGATGGGTGTCGTTACGTAGTACCGCCGGTCTTGGGATTGGCTCATGATGTTATCGACTGTCTCGAACGCTTCTCTCGGCCTCCTCCAGCGTGGTAGGATCGGCCGCCTGCTCCTGAGTGAGCTCCTCTTCTGTAGGAACGGCGCTCGATAACACGGTTCGAGCAGCCTCCAGGTCACCCGGAGGGACGTATACAGCGTGACTCCATGTATTTCCGAGAAACGGCAGTGCGTTGGATGCCGGCCCGCGGTTAGGATTCTGCATCACGGCGTGGATGCCAGCAGCCGTTAACGTCGCGACGATTATCTCCCCGGTTTCGTAGTCCGGCGAATCGGAGGCCAGCATGTAGCCGGGGGGCACGAGGTTTGCGTCTACGTAAGTATCCGCGGGCTCCGCACTCACATGATTTTGCGGGGCACCCGACTTCTCATCTCTCATTAGCTGCTCTCCACGTTCCGCCGAATAGTAGGCGGACGCGTCACTCGTATCGATGACTGCCCGCCCGAAAAAGACTAGTTTCGGCTTCCACATGCGCCGCCGGTTATCCGACAACAGCGGCCGGCCGGCATCGAACAGCTCTCCGGTTCCGACGCGCGCGAGCCGCTCGCCGTGACTGAGATCAGCCTCGCGACTCGCTCCGTTCCACAATCCGGACACGTAACGTTGTTAAGCTGCTCGGCGCGCCGCAGAGTCTTGAACTCACCGCGGCACTCCTTACAGTGAAATTCGAAGATCGGCATCGTCGTTCTCCTCTTCATCGCTGGGCGTCATAGCATGTGCTCGTGCTGCCGCGATCCGGGCCGCGCCCGCTCTAATAGCGGCATCGGGCTTGACTGCCTCGTCCTCGTCCTCCGCCAGCCTCGTTACGCTGCAGCCACGACAATCGGTACACTTTGTCGTCTTTTCGATTCGCAGTTCCACAGCCGGGAACTCAAGCTCTTCCTTACCATCAAGCAGCTGCACCAGCGCGATCTCCGTGGAAAGGTTCAGATCCAGCACCTTGCCCTGTCCGCGCGGCGACATCACGATCTCGCCGATCTGTGGCAGCCGCTTCTTGACGTCCACATTGGTCTCGTGCTCATACCGAAGGCAGCACATGAGCTTACCGCAAACGCCGGAGAACTTGACCGGGTTCAGAAAGAGACTCTGGTCTTTCGCCATTTTCATGGAGATCGGCGCGAAATCCGTCAAAAATGTGGCGCAGCAGAGTGTCAAGCCGCAAGGCCCCACCCCACCGATGAGCTTGGATTGATCGCGCGGCCCGACCTGGTGGAGCTGAACCTTGCAGCGAAGCTGCGCCGCCACGTCTCGTACGAGCTCGCGAAAATCGACTCTGGATTCGGCCGCAAAGTAGACGGTAACTTGCATCGCGTCGAAGCTGTACTCGGCCTGGAGCAACTTCATGGGAAGTCTCAGCGCCTGTACTCTTTCCAGGCAGACGGACATCGCGCGCCTGGCCCTCTCACGATTCTGGCGCTCCTGTAGGAGATCATTGGTGGCCGCCTTGCGAATTACTCGCTTCAGCTCGCCCTGGATCTCGGATTCCACAATGTCTCTTGGCCCGATCTTTACAACGCCAAGCTCTGCCCCGCGTGTGGTTTCCACGACGACTCGATCGTCCTCAACGAGGTCCAACCCCGCAGGGTCGAACCAATACGATTTGGCGACTCGTTTGAAGGCAACCCCGATACAGACTGGCATTCCTGTTCCCTATATCAATCTGGAAGACGGTGTGGCTCGCCAGGCAGACACATCAAAATCCGCAGAACGCGGCCACATGCGAAGCGGCGCCGGCGATTCTGCGGAGTGGTCATGGCATTTCGCCTATTCTATCACAAACTCGCTACCGGAATCAAGCAGTGTACTGTTCCGGGCATACGGCGCGTATGGAGGTGGCAGCATGATCGACTCCCGCGGCATCGACGTCGAGATGCGTGACTGCGCGAAGGACGTGACTGCCCATGGCTATTAGACGTACACCATAGCGCTGTCTCAGGCGTCCCACGATTACCTCTGCCGGGGCGCAAGTTCGAATGTACACCATGTTGGTCGCCGGACTTTCAGTCTCCACGGTCAGCCCGTCCGCGCCGGAGAGGGCCGCCGCCAGTCGTTGTGCGTGTTCGTGATCCACTGCCAATCTCAATATGTTGTGGTCAAGCGCGTAGAGTCCCGCAGCCGCTAGTATTCCCGCCTGCCTCATGCCGCCCCCGAGCATCTTGCGCACCCGCCTGGCTCTTGCAATGAAGGCGACCGTGCCGCAGAGAACCGAACCCACGGGGCAGCCAAGGCCCTTTGAAAGGCAGAAGGTCACGGTGTCCGCGCACTCTGCGAGCAAAGCCGCGGAGATGCCCAACGACGTCGCGGCATTGAAAAGCCGAGCGCCGTCAAGGTGTACGGCCATGCCCACCTGGTCCGCCAGGCGATGAATCGCGCGGTGAACTTCCAGGGGAATGACCGCCCCGCCGGCTCGATTGTGGGAGTTTTCCAGCAGAATAAGTGCCGTCCTCGGCGAGTGAAGCGTCTCCTTGTGCACCATTGCCGCGATATCATCAACCGAGGGAACGCCGCCCGTGCTTCGAAACTGGCGTGTGATGACGTTAGCGACGGATGCCGCGTTGCCCGCCTCATATAGCATCGAATGCGCGTTCGAATCCAGCAGCACTTCGTCACCGGGCGTCGTCTGCACCTTTATGGCGACGACATTGCTCATCGTACCCGACGGCATGAAGAGGGCATCCGCCTTTCCGAGCAGCGACGCTGCCCGTGCCTGCAGCGCATGGACGGTAGGATCGTCGTCGAAAACGTCGTCGCCAACGACCGCCTCCGCCATCGCGGCTCGCATGCCCGGCGACGGCCGAGTGGTAGTATCGCTGCGCAGGTCGACGATTCGCTCCAAACTAATCTCCTAAGACCCTGACGACCAGTCCATGCTCCCCTGTGTGGCAATGGCGAAGTCCGAAGGCTTGTCCAGATCTGTCGCGATCTCGGGCAGCTCACAAGCGAGAGCCACGACGCGGCCACCGCATAACGTGCCAACTCTTCGTTCGAGCATATCGAGATTCAATGCCGCGGGGGCGACCAGTTGCGACACTGCCAGCCTGATCACTATCTGTAATCCAAGCATTCCGGCAAGCCGAAACGGCTGTTTCCGCGCGGCGTAGGCTCTTGAGATAAGTTCTCGCCGCTTCACGAGAAATGCGGGCCGAGCGATCATCATGTTTCCGCCGGTGTACTCGCCTTCACGGAGCTTGACAGCGGTGCGGCTTAGCCGAGGGTACCTGGCATAGCAGGATGACACGGGCACAATTGGGTAGACGAGATCCGCTCCCGTGGCTGCGGCGCGAGCGATCGCCAGCCGCACAAACTCCACGACCGGACCGACATCGAGATACGGCATGTCGGACGAGCTGATGAGAATCCAATCCGACTCGCCGCTGGCAGCGATGCCGGCATACAAGTTAGACACGAAATCGCCCTGGTCGCCAACGCGGAGGTATGCGGCGCTGTCTGGGACGTCGCCGACGACCGTTACGCGGGCGTCGGCGTCCGCGCGGACAAGGGCCTCTACGACAATATCGAGCAGTCTTCTGCCTTGAAACACCGCGAGCGCTCGTGAGCTGCACTGAATCTGGTGGGCGAGTTCCCCAGTCGCCTTCCCGCCGGCGAGGACCACTCTGGGAATCGCGCTCATCGCGATTGCCCGCGCAGCGGGTTCGACTCTATCCGTGAAGTGGTACGAGCGACATAGGTCTTGGGATGCGTACCCAAAAGGCGGCCGGCAATCAGGCGAGCATCGCGCGCGTCCTTGACGAGCCCATATAGCGCGGACCCACTGCCACAGAGATGGGCCGACTGGCAACCTGCCATTCGCAGCTCATCACGCACCCATGCCAGGTCCGGAAAGCACCGGAACACAGGAGCCTCGAAATCGTTGCTCTGGCAGGCAATTACACGTGCGATGTCACCCTCCTTGATCGCGTCCACAAGCATTTTGGTCGCGCGATTTGAGGTGCGATCGGGCAACTCGTCCAGTGCGCGATACGCCCAGGCGGTCGCCACATCCACGGCGGGTTTCACGATCACCATCCAGAGCGCCGGACCATCTGCCATGGGCTGGACGGACTCCCCGCGCCCGCGCACGACCGCCGTGCCGCCGCTTAGAAAGAAGGGCACGTCCGACCCGAGTTTGGCGGCAAGCTCGTGGAGCAGCTTGGGTCCGATGTCCAGGTCCAGGAGAGCCGTCGTGCCCAGCAGCGTCGCCGCGGCGTCACTGCTGCCCCCACCCAGACCGGCTTGAGTCGGAATGTTCTTGTGCAGCACCACGTCAATACCACATTTGGATCCGGTTACATCGATGATGGCTTGGATGGCCTTCGTGACGAGATTCGATGCGCCGTCAGGCACGAGCGCCGCGTGTTCTCCTTCGCACCGAATTCGAATACCGGGCACCGTGGACTTTGCGAGGTCGATGGTGTCGCACAGTGAGATCGTTTGGAAGACGGATGCCAGACTGTGGAAGCCGTCCGCCCGAAGGTTGAACACATCGAGCGTCAGATTGACCTTTGCGCGGGCTTGTACCGTTAGTGATACCATGCGGGTCTGTTCAGGATCGGGAACGCGGAGCTACGGAATACGAAAGCGAAGAGCGTCGCGAACAGTATCGCTCGCGCCGAATACGAAGATACGGAATGGAATCTCGATGGTTGCGCCCGCGCTGATAACAGTCCCTCCGTTGTCGGCAATCCATTCGGCTCCAAGGACGGGAGCGTGCTCCACATCACCCGACGGCGTCCTCGCCGATCGCCATCCGTTGAGGGGCGCTGTCGCGGGCCATGTCAGTCCAAAAGTCAGTGCGCCACAGTGTGCGGCTGCCAATCGATCTTGGTCCGCCAAGAGTGAGTCGTCTGGAGGCAGCAGTGCTGCAGACCCGTCGGCGTGCACGGGACCGGCGCCTGCGGACGGCGTCGCCAACAGCCGAGGCAGTTGAACGCTATAGATACGGACCGTGCGACGAGCCGTAATCCGCACGATGCCAAAGATAACTCCAGTATCCGCTCGCGCTTCGAGAACGAGATGCGCGCCCCAATTCGACCCCACGTTACCCTGTATGGTGATTGCCGCCGATCCTCTCGCCTCCGTGGAGTTCGTGTCCGTCCATCGGAACGACTGCGTCCACGGCGCCTGTCCCTCTTCGGACGATCGTACCCTAATGCAAGGTGTAGCGATCGCGACCGTCTTCCACTCTGGACCCTCTCTGCCTGCAATCACGAGCAGCGGAACTCGATCCTGAGCGGCGGTCACGTTAACGAGAGTGCGGTCATTGCCCACGCGAGCATAGAACCTGGACGAGAAGGCCTGAGGCGCCTTCGCGGCCGCCGCCTCTCCGAGCAGGTGAGGAGTCGATGGAAAACGCGGGATCGATACCGCGACGACGCGCGGCGGCAGCCAGACATCCGTGTTGACTCGCTGACGACCAGGACCCCCGAGCGGCGCGGCATCGCCTGCCGGCAATGCGCTGGTTATCAACACCGAGAATACGAGCGGCGTGGACTGGTCTGAAAGGGCAAGACGCCACCTGTACGCCACCGCCTGGTTGGGAGCGAGTACGGGCAGCGTCGGCCACAACTGTCCCTCCATGAAGTCAAGGCCCGATAGCGGGTAGCATCGCACGCGCGCCGTACCCTCGGGCAGCGCTGCGCTTCCAACATTTCGAATGACACAAAGGACCGTGACGCTCTGGCCCGTCACGGCATAACCCTTCTCGCTGTTAAGAAACTCGACTTGAAGGTCCGGCGCGCCCTGCGAGGTCCTGAGAGTATCCCGCGCAATACACGGAATGACCATTGCGAAAGCAGCCGCAATCGCGAGGACGCGGAACAGGCGAGCTAACACAAACATCGACAACACTCTCGGTCCGGCATGCGGCGTCCTGTCCCTAAATACGTCGTACGCGCCAATCGCGCCGGTCTTGAGTGTCTATTCCGAGCTGCACGTCGGCTCATCTGAAATCTGGCGGCAGGCCTCGATTATTATACCGCCGATGCGACGATCCGCGGCGATACGTTCGATGACCGGTCCAGTCGCGGAAGACTGTAGTATAATTACGGCACAAGGTACCAACCGAACAGTCGATCAGGAGGCCCGGGACATGGACCAGACAGTTCTGAGGACGCAACTTGAGGGAGTGCCACGGTTCGCAACGGGCAAGGTCCGTGACGTGTATGACCTTGGCGAAACTCTGCTGCTCGTGACAACAGACCGTATCTCCGCGTTCGACGTGGTAATGCCAAACGGGATACCCTACAAGGGCCGAGTACTTACCCAGTTATCAAGGCACTGGTTTCGAGCGTTGCGCACGATTGTCCCGAACCACTATATTACGTGTGACCGGGAGTACATCGCGGACCGAATCGCGGACACGGGTGGTCGGATCGACGCGGAGACACTGGACGCCCTCGATGGGCGCGCCATGCTCGCCGTGAAGACCGACGCTTTTCCGATCGAATGCGTGGTTCGCGGCTATATAGCCGGATCGCTTTGGAAAGACTACGTCCAGGCAGGAGGAACCGGCGGGGAGATTGCTATCAATGGCATCCGTCTGCCGGGCGGAATGCTCGAATCGGCCGTGCTTCCTGCGCCAATCTTTACGCCCGCAACGAAAGCGGAAACCGGGCACGACGAAAACATCAGCATCGAGCGCGCGGGCGAACTCGTCGGCGGGGACACTATTCGTGAGCTGGAAAGGAGAAGCATCGCACTCTACCAGACGGCTGCGGCTGCGGCGCTGAAACGGGGGATCATCATTGCCGACACGAAGTTCGAATTCGGACGACATGACGGCGTGTTGACGCTAATCGATGAGGCGCTGACACCCGACTCATCTCGCTTTTGGGACGCATCGGTCTACCAGGCGGGGCATAGCCAGCCGTCGTTCGACAAGCAGTTCGTTCGCGATTGGCTCCTTGCATCGGGGTGGACAAAGGAGCCGCCGGCTCCAGAGCTCCCACAACACGTCGTGGAGCACACGTCCAAGAGCTACATGAAGGCGTACGCCAGAATCGTCGGTCACGCATTGGCTTGACGAGGGGAGTACGAGCGCGGCTGACGCCGCGAACGACTCGCCGCAAACTTGACCTTTTGGACGGCCTGGGATAGAATAGGTCCATGGCCGACTCTGAGATTGCCGACAGCCTGTTCGCCGAACTTATAACAAGTCCGGTACAGGATCCGATGTCAAATGCCCCGCTTGCGGCACGGATGCGCCCTCGCCGTCTCGATGAGTTTCTGGGGCAGGAAAGCGTGATGGGCCCGGACACTCTGCTCCGCAAGGCTATCCTGGCCGACCGCCTATCATCGACGATCTTCTGGGGACCGCCTGGCTGCGGGAAATCGACACTGGCCCAGATCATTGCCCGCACAACCCGAGCCTTCTTCGAAAACTACTCGGCGGTTACGAGCGGCGTAGCCGACATACGCAAAGTGATTGCGGGAGCGCGTGAACGCTGGCGCGTTCACCGTCAAAAGACCATCCTGTTCGTCGACGAGATCCATCGCTGGAACAAAGCTCAGCAGGACGCGCTTCTCCCCCACGTCGAAGATGGCACGGTCATACTGATCGGCGCCACCACGGAAAACCCCTATTTTGAAGTAAATGCTCCCCTGCTCTCTCGCTCGCGTCTATTCCGGTTGGAGCGCCTTTCGGATGACGCGATTTATCAGTTGCTCGAGCGGGCGCTCAACGACGGCGAACGGGGTTTAGGAAGCCTGAATGCCGGAGCGGACCCGGACGCGCTTGCGCACCTCACAGCCGTAGCGGGGGGCGACGCGAGAAGCGCCCTTAGTGCGCTGGAATCCGCAGCCCTGGCCGCTCCGCCGGACGAGGACGGGCGCCGGAATATCACCTTGCAGCTGGCTGAAGAGGGCGTCCAGGCTCGATCGCTCGCCTACGACAAGGATGGAGACGAACACTACGACACCATTTCCGCATTCATCAAATCGTTGCGCGGCTCCGATCCCGACGCGGCGCTCTACTGGCTGGCCAAGATGCTCGCTGCGGGAGAGGACATCAAATTCATCGCCCGTCGACTGATTATATTGGCAAGCGAGGACATCGGCAACGCCGATCCAATGGCGCTAGTTCTGGCGAATGCCGCCGCGCAAGCGGTAATGTTCATAGGATTGCCTGAGGCGCAGTTGACCCTGTCACAAACCGTCTGCTACCTTGCCTGCGCGCCAAAGAGCAACGCTGCCACGACTGCGATAGGACGCGCGACCGATGAGATCCGAACCAACGGACCCAAGCCCGTACCGCTGCATTTGCGCGACAACCACTATCCTGGCGGCAAGCGAATGGGCCACGGCGCAGGCTATCGTTATCCGCACGACTTTCCGGGTCACTTTGTCGCACAGGACTATCTGCCCGACGCAATTGATGGCTTGCCCTACTATGTTCCAAGTGACCAGGGCACGGAGGTCCGCATCTCACGCCGCATGGCGGAGCGTGAGCAGGCCCTCTCGGAGGAATAGCCCCGAACCGACGTGGGCAGGAAGCCGGCTGCGGTTCGGCGAATTTACGATTTATGTGTGAGTTCGTCGATGCGGATGGTTAGCAGGCATCGAACGATAGACGCGGCGGGGACTGCAACTTGCAAGCAGCGCCGGCCAAGGCTCCAGGAGCATACAGATGGGCGATTGGGGACAGCGTGAGGGCGGGTGTTCAAAGCTGGCAATGTTCCGCACGGCCGTGTGGAGAGAGTTCGGCCACAATCTGGAAAAGGCAACTCCGGCAAACGTGCGTGAGTTCCTGGACCGCCATCAGGACCAGCTGTTCGATGGCGGTTCCAGCGATCGTTTCGTGCTCAATGAGCCGAAGACCACCTACGAAGAGATCTTGAAGGACTTCTTTGTCCGCGTCCTGGAGCGGCCGAGTGACGAGGCGTTGATTCTGCTGTGGACGCTCGCGTTTGAGATGTCATTCTTCAATATTGAACAGCATGCCGCCGAGCGACTGCAGTCACTCTTCGGCGATGCCGGCGATACGCGAGACCGCGAGTGAGGCAGCGCGGATGGTAGCGGCTGACTCGATCGACAGACTCGGCCCTTACATTCTGCGCGAAAACCTCGGGCAGGGACCTGCCGGAGCCGTTTACCGTGCTACCGAATGCGAAACCGGGCGCGAATGCGCGCTCAAGATCGTGACCCTCCGGCAGGACGGCGAGGAGGATAGTCTGCTGCGCGACCTCCGCGCTACCAACGACATCCACGTGGCCTCCACGTTAAGACATCCGGGAATTGTTCGAGTCCATCGCGTCGATGCCATTGCCGAATGCAGCGCCACGGAGATGGAATACATTCGCGGAATGAGCCTGCGCGACCTGCTGGGAATCGCCGGTTACCTCCTCCCCGAACGCGCCGTCGCAATCGTCTACCAGATTCTCGATGCGCTCGCTTACGCGCACGCTCGACAGGCGGTACATGGAAACCTTAAACCGACGAACATCCTCATTCGCTGCGACGGACTGACGAAGGTTTCTGATTTTGGCTTCCGGAAGGCGCATCCCGATCCGAAGAGCGTGCGGGCCGCCCCGATTCACTGTTATGCGGCTCCGGAAGAGCTCGAGCCAGAGGTGAAAGCCGATCGCCGAAGCGATATCTGGTCGGTCGGAGTCCTCCTTTACCAGATGCTGACCGGGCGCCTGCCATTTCGCATCAGCGATCCACACGATCTTCGCGCCTGGCAGCGCGGTCTGAAGGCGAATACCGCGCTGCCGCTAAGCGAGTGCCTGCCGGAAGCGCCGGAGGCGCTCCAGACCGCCGTTGCGCGATCTCTCCAGTATGATCCCTCGGAGCGCTTTGCAAACGCTCGCGAGTTCTTGAACACGCTCCTGGATTCAGGGCTCTGCGCGGGAATGATCGACAGTGAGGATGAGCACCACGAACGGCTCGAGGCAACGTACAGACGCATTGACAACCACCTGCGCGCGGAGGTAGACGCAAACGAGCAGACAAGCCTTCCCGACATTGTGCGCGCGTTCTCTGAAACAAATCCTCATTGGGAAGACAATGCAAATCTCCTCCACTACGCGGGACTGCTCGACAGGTCGGATCAGCAACCGGACGAGCCTGAGCCCCACGCCATCGCCCTCTCTCCGGATGAAGTCGACCACCTGGAAGAGATCGAAACCCGGTTGAAGTCGCTGCTATCACAGGACGAAAATATTGCCGACACCGCTTCAGAGCCGGCGTTTGACACCCTCCCTCGCCTCGGTTCGAACGAGCGCGATAGACGCGACCGCGATTGGGATCTCGAATCGACAAGCCGAAAGGTTTCGGCGCCTCCTTCCCGCCCGGAGAGCCCGACGCGAAATGAGCCGCTGTTCAATCCAGCGGATGGCGCTGAATTGGTCTCTATCCCGGCCGGCGATTTCACTATGGGCAGCAACGGTTTCTCCGAGGACAACACGCCTCAGCACGCCGTGGCGCTGGACGGGTACTGCATCTATCGCTACCTCGTCACAGTCGCACAGTATCGCAGGTACTGCGAGGAGACCGCCTATCCCATGCCGAGGGCCTTCTGGCCATGGGAGGAGATGGACCCGATCGTCGGCGTGACCTGGAACGAAGCTGCCGCCTACTCCGCGTGGGCCGCCGCGCAGCTGCCGACTGAAGCGCAATGGGAGAAGGCGGCTCGTGGCGTTGACGGGCGGGCGTTTCCTTGGGGAGACCATTTCGAACAGCGGTCCGACCATCGGCTCGTACCAAGGAACGCCGGAAAGACGACCGCTGTCGGGAGCTACCCGTCAGGCTGCAGTCCGTACGGTCTGATGGACGTTGTGGGCAACGTTCAGCAATGGTGCCTCGACCTCTATGATGACGAGTATTACAAGACAGGGCCGTCGCGAAATCCCGTTGGTCCCTCCACAAGCGTCAAGCGACGACCGACGAAATCCGGGCTAGTGCAGAAGCTGTTTAACAAGCGAATGCAGCAACCTTCGATTGCGACAGAGCAGAGGGTCGTACGCGGAAGCAGTTGGAAGGACCACCACGAGTCCTTCGCGTACACTTTTCGACGCGACACGTTTTCGCCGGACATGAGGCTACCCTGGGTAGGATTCAGGTGTGTCGCCGACATGATTCCTCCGCAGCGGAAGTAATCGGCCCACCTGCCATCTCGACGCGGCCATTTGACGCACAGGTTGGCAAGGGTTATAATGGGTGAAGCGGGGCGGGGGCGTAGTCCAATGGCAGAGACAGCAGACTTAAAATCTGTACGGTGCGGGTTCGAATCCCGCCGCCCCTATCGATTCGAGTTCAACAAGTCCGGATTTAATGCGTAACGGCTGGACTACCCCCCTCTCCCTGCGCGATACGTACGTCTCCTCGGCAGCGGATCCGTATCGACCGTACGGCCCTACGGACCCGTAATGGGGAACGAGCGGAGAGTGACGGGGTGATGGTGAACCCAGAAACTGTGCGTTCAGGTCGCTTCCGGATAGGATCCCAGGACACGCACGAAAAGTGAATGCTCCTTAAGCAGGTTAAGCGCTTTGGTAACGGATATATCTCGCGTGTGGCCCTGAACGTCGATGTAAAAGAGGTACTGCCATGCCTCCGTCTTCGTGGGTCGCGACTCGATCATCGTCAGATTTACGTCATATTTCTCAAATGCATTCAACGCGTGAACAAGCTGACCAGGCTTATTGTGTAGGGAGAATACTAGCGACGTTTTGTCCTTGCCGGTCGGCTCTGGCTCATTGTAACCCAGGACAAGAAAACGCGTCCGGTTCGACGGGTTGTCCTCAATGTGATCGCACAGAATGGGAAGATCGTATCTCTCCGCCGCCAGGCTCGTGGCAATAGCGGCCGATTCATCATCTTGTGCAGCCATCTCCGCCGATCGCGCGGTGCTGGATACCTCGATCTTCTCCGGATGCGGAAGATGGTTGTTGAGCCACTGCCGGCACTGTCCGTACGGTTGGAAGTGGCTGTACAATCTCTTAACTTGCGAAAGTTCGGCGCAGCGGGTAAGTAGATTGTGGGTGATCGGCTGATATACCTCGGACACCACCCTGAGGTTCGAGTTCATAAACGTGTCTAGAGTCTCCGGGACGACTCCTGCCCAGGAGTTCTCAACGGGAACGATGCCATAGTCCGCATGGCTTCGCTCTACCTGGACAAAGACGTCGGAGATGGTGTCGGTCGGAACAAATCTGGCGGAGCTGCCGAAACGAGCGATACTGGCAATATGGCTAAATGTGCCCTCTGGTCCGAGGAACGCGATCGTCAGCGGCTTCTCAAGGGAGATACAGGCGGAGATGATCTCCTTGTAGATCGCACGAATGGCGGATGATTCGAGAGGTCCTTTGTTCAGCGTAAGGAGCCTCTTGTATATGATATGTTCGCGTTCGGGGGTAAAATAGTTGGCACGCGTGCTGGACTTGGCCTCGCCGATCTGTTGCGCCAACTGCGCCCGTCGGTTCAATAGGTCGATCACTTGAGCGTCTATACGATCGATCTCTTTGCGCCAATCCGGCAGACTCATTCTCTGTATTGTCCTTTGTGTGCAGGATGACCGTGACACGACGGTGTCACCAGATCGAGGTCGGCAGCAGTATCGCCGCCATATAGTACGCCGTGCTGTATAGCCCACGCCTGTGATTCCCCGCCCGCGCGTACTTTTCCTGCAGGACTCATGCCAAGGAAGGACATCTGGAGACTTATGGCCCGTGGTGGTTGGTTTGGTCGGACGAATAAGAACGGTGCATCACAGGCGGCGGTCCCAGACGGACTGTGGAGCAAATGCCCAAGGTGCGATGAGATATCGTTTGCACGAGATGTTGAGCGGAATCTCCACGTCTGCCCCAAGTGTGACTACCATCATAAGCTCCGCGCTCGCGAGCGTCTCGATGTTACAGTCGACGAGGGCAGCTTCGTAGAGATCGACGCGAATATCACATCGGTAGACCCCCTCTGCTTTCCGGACTACGCCGACAAGATCGGCCGCGCTCGCGCAAAGACGGGACTGGTAGACGCGATTCTGACGGGATACGCAAAGATCGAGGGCCGCCCGACCATAATTGGGGCGGCCGATTTTGCGTTCATGGGCGGATCGATGGGAAGTGTCGTAGGCGAGAAGATTGTTCGCGCAATGGAGCGAGGGATCGAGGAACGGCTTCCCGTGACGCTGTTTACCGCCAATGGTGGAGGCGCGCGAATGCAGGAGGGCCTTCTATCTCTAATGCAGATGGCCAAGACGAGCGCCGCGGTGGCACGACTCGATCGCGAGGCCATCCCCTATATTGTCGTTCTCACGGACCCGACAATGGCGGGTGTCTATGCATCCTATGCGGCTCTTGGAGACATCATCTACGCCGAGCCGGGCGCACTAATCGGGTTTGCCGGCAGGCGTGTGGGCAATCAAGATATGGGAGTCAAACTGCCCGACGACTTCCAAACGGCCGAGTTCCAGTTCCGGTGCGGCATGGTCGATCGTGTCGTGCCGCGGAAGGAGCTGCGCGGCGTTCTCGGTAAGACCCTCGCCCTGTTGTCTGGAGAGAGGGTCCATGGCCAGTAATCCGTTCGAATATGAGAAAGACATCTCCGACCTCGATGAACTCATCGCTGAACTGAAACAGATGGCTCGCAACGCGGACGTTCGCGCCGACGCAAAGGCAAGGGGGATTGATATCGAAGCCAAAATTGCCGAGGTCGAAGCCCAGCGTGAACAGAAGCTGCGGCAGATTTTCAGCGCACTTACACCCTGGAATGAGGTTCAGATCGCACGGCATAAGGACCGGCCGTACACGCTGGACTATATCCGTATGATCTTCGACGACTTCCTTGAGCTGCACGGCGATCGCACGAACGCGGACGACCCGGCGATTGTCGGCGGCCTTGCCAACTTTCAGGGCGACCCTGTAATGGTTCTTGGCCACCAGAAAGGACGGGATCTCAAGGAGCGACAGATGCGCAACTTCGGGAGCGCACGCCCTTCGGGCTTCCGGAAAGCGCTCCGCTTAATGAAGATTGCGGAGAAGTTTGCCAAACCGGTCGTAGTGTTCGTCGATACTCCCGCGGCGGAAGCTAACTTGATGGCTGAGGAAGAGGGAATCAGCACGACGATCGCGGTTTGCCTCCGAGAGATGGTCATGCTCCGGGTACCGGTCGTTGTCGTCGTCGTCGGTGAGGGAGGCAGCGGTGGCGCACTTGGAATTGCCGTTGGCGACCGTGTGCTGATGCTGGAGCATGCCGTCTATTCCGTGATCCCGCCGGAGGGTTGCGCGGCGATCCTGTGGAACGATAGAAATCGCGCCTCCGAAGCGGCGGAAGCGCTAAAGCTCACCGCGCGCCATGCGTTGGAGTTCGAACTCGTCGATGAGATTCTGTCGGAGCCTCTCGGCGGTGCGCATCGCGATCCGATCGGTATGGGTACAACGGTGAAAACGGCGATTGCCGAACAGCTTCGCAACCTCAGGAACCAGTCGCCCGAACAGCTGCTGGCTGCCCGGTATGAGAAGTTCCGCCACATGGGCCGCTGGTTCGATCCGCTCAGCGCGGCTAGTCAACTGACTCCACGGTGACAACGACTGGTAAACCCAGTCACGAGGGGCCAATTGAACACAGGGAGTCCGTTCCGCTGAGGGACTCCCTGGTCGTGCCGCTCTCTCCAATGGCGTCAGCGCCCCCGCCGCCACTGTTGAAAGCTCCACGTCGGCAAGGGACGTAGTTCAACCACCTATCGCGTCCCTTGCACCTACTCACACCGGCTATGTCAAGCGGGGGCTTGTGGTCTTCTCGGCCTACTCCACGGTGAACGCCGCACCATCGGCGCCTGCATCAGGTCCTCGATCATCTTCCCACCCGCATAACAATTAGACGATAACCGATTCCGGTTGTGACAGGAGCGAAAGCGGCAGCAGATCGGGGACATCGCGTGTACTCGCGGGTCACGGGATCCGCGGCAAGGTGGGAGCGTGAGTCTGACGGGTGCAGTTACGTTACGGCCAGCCTACCTGGAACCCGGAGGCAATGGCGGAGAAAGGGCGTCGGAGCGTTCGATCATGATCTTGTCAACGAGTGGACGCGGGGCGAGGAAGGGCAATACGAGGGCTCCGAGGACGAACGGAAGGATTACCACCTCTAAACCATCTGTAACCATGTCGAGTACGAGACCGATGGCGGGCAGGAGAGCGGCCAGCAGCGCTTCCACGGAAATCAGCTCAAGCGCGACGGTTGCGGCGGTCAGCGCCCCTCCAATGGCTAGAGCGAGCAGCTTGGACCAGGCCGGTACGCGGCGGTCTCGAAAAAGCGCGATGCCGAGCTTGGCGCTCAATCGACTTCCGCTCAGATGCTTTGCGGCCGCGGCATGTGCGAGTCGCGTTCCAACCTTGCCAAACAGAAACCTGACCATTTCGCGTTAGTCTCCTCTAATCATCCGTTACGCAGGAATCCGTCATCGGGTTTCAGCGCAGGCAGATCGTGAAACGCACACGAATGTGGTGAGAAGAGTGCAACGCGAAACGCCCCTCGACATGATCACATGTCGAGGGGCGCTTGCACCAATCGAACCTGATTGATTTCTATAGTTATGAGGCTCTCTGGATACATCGCGCGCGGTTCACGTTGTGCGACAATCGCACCGGGCATTCGCGTACCTTTCCGAAAGTCGGATATCGATCCTGTCTTCGGGCTTGCGCGACCACTATCGGGTTCACCTTGCGCTAATATCTGGCCTCACATCGAAAGTCCGGTGGCGTCATCCTGCAAATCCTTTCCAATAGGTTACCCACGAGTTCCAGTTTCCAGAACGCTTCTGCTTCGTGGCCCTACCTCCTCAATTGGATTGTAACCCACACATCCTTGACACCTGCAGTAACTTTGTGGATCAGGCTTTCCCTCGCATTGTGCGACAAGATCATTGTATTCCCATGTTGCCCTATTGTCAAGTGCCGTATTGGAAAGTGGTATGTGTCTTTGGTACCCAGACAAATGACGTGGTCAGTGTGTACGCAGCGCCTCGTCACGCGCGCCTCGTATCTCACTGAGCACGCCTTTGAGTTGATCGGGCGACACCGCGTCCTCCCGGAATGTACTCTCCAGGTAGCTCCACCAGTTATAGTCGTTAATGTATGAGATGTCGAAGATCATCCAGCCCTGACTCTGGCGCGAGGCGGCATCAAGAGCCTTGATCAGAGTCTCCGGATGCCTTGCGTAATCCTTCACGAAGACCCCTCCGTAGACGAACGCTCCGTCGGCGACAGCCAGATCGGACAACTGGGCAGCGAACTCGACTGTGCCCTTCTCGCTCAATCCGCTCGCTCGCGCGTCCAGGCGCGTGGCGACCGGATAGTAGCATCCCGTGCTGATCCAGTCGAAGAATTCAGCGTAGCCAGTGCGTGGGTATTCAGGGGTAAACCAGGCATACCTCAGATGTGTCTGCGCGCTTCCCCAATTGACGCCTACCTCGTTATACGCTGGATACCAGGAGCCGACGTAAGTCCCGAGTACGATCGCCGGCTTTGCCGTTCGGGCGATCTTGGCGACGTCCGAAACGAAGTCGCGAATGGTTTGCGCGCGAAACTCGAGCCAGAGCCGATAAAGAGGTCCCTCGGTTGTTTTGCCGTGCGGCTCCCTGGGGAACGCGAAGACATCCTGAGGCCATCGGCTGATGCCGCGGAGCCGTCGCGAGCGAAGCCACTGTGCGAAGGCCTCTCGGCAGCGATCGCCGAAATCGTTGTACAGATTGCTGAACCTGCAGCGGTCCAATACGAGGCCGTCGATATCGTAATTTGTAACGAGCTCGCGGACGATGTCCAGCTCATGTCGTCGTACGTCCGGATGCAGCGGATTCACGAAGCAGGCGATTTTCTCGCTTGGAGCGCGAGCGATCGGCACCAACGCCGTTCGGAAATCGTAGACAAGCACCGCGCCGGGCGAGACGTTTGCCGCTACCCAGGCGCGATCCGCATCCCTGGTGGCGGGAATAAGGTGTCCCCCCTCCGGCGCGATCAGGGGATCGTCGCCCAGCAGTGCGCTGTCGACGATGCCCACGCATCGGTTGTCCCCGTCCAAAACCATATTCAACTGCTTGCCGGGCACTCTTCCGGCGTTTACGATGCCGCCCTTGCTGTCCACGCTCTCCAGCCCTACGAGACCACTCGTCGGTTCGCTGCCGAGGATGGAGCTCTCGTCTGCCAGCAGCGCGGGAGCATCGGGGTCTGATGGCTCGCCCGGCACGCGTACCGCGAGCCTGCCGCCCGTTAGCGGTACCGTGAGTCCGCGGTCCACGGTATACACAACGCTCTGCCAGTCCGGATGGTCGTATGCCGGACCGACGCTAAAGTATTTGTGACCTTCGCTCAGAATATTGATCGACGCGTCGACCTGAAGGCCGGCCTTGTGACCCTCTTCGATAAACGCGGCCAGTACGTCGAAGTCGGGAAGGCGCCTCCCTCGCCATTCGCGCATTCGCGGCGCCACCTTACTTGGATAGAGTGTCTGGCCGCTAAGTGGCTTGACATCGATGACGACGGTGTTGATATGGGCGGCCCTACAGTGCCTTACCGCGTCGACGACCCCTTCCCGGGTCGTGGTGTAGTCGATAACGAGCGGCTTGCCACCTTCACTTATCGTGCGCACGATATTCGCGGTGCCATCCACCCACATTAGCCTGCCCTGGACGCCCAGCGCAGCGCTTACACTCCGGGCGATCTGCGGCGCGGGCTGTCCCCGACCAATCGTAGGAATGAACTGGATGACAACTGTGAGGGCGAATCCGGAAGAGAACCAAAATCGAGGCAATAGGCGGGCGCTAAAGCGTCTCTTCATAGATGTTTCTGCTTGCTATCGCGAATGTGCGTTCACCATAGACGGGAGCAACGTGCGCCTGGTTGACGCGATAGTCCTCGTCGATGACGAAGGTAAACGCATCGGTGAGGCGGCAGAACTTCTTTAGCTCTGCTACCTCGTCCGGGGTTTCGGGAACGATACGGAGCACGAGCGCGATTCGTCGGCCCTCGTCATCACGAATGACAGGCTCGCCCGGTCGCATGCCTTCTATCAGGGCTTTCATTCCCGGCGTCCTTTCACCGCTAACTCAGTGTCGCCTGCTCCCATCGTTGTCCCGTTCCCGGATGCGTCGCACAGTAATCCTGTTCTGCCGGCGAACAGTCAACAAATAGGCGACGGACCGTGGAGGTCCGCCGCCTAAATACGAGGATGAAGTGAGGTTTTCCTTCTGTACGTGTGCGACCTTGGCATAGGCCGGAGGCTCGACTTCCGCCTTTGTGCACATCGCCAGCGAGGGAAAGCTTCAATCAGCACAACCTCATACTAGCACACTCAGTCAACGCTGTCAAGCAGTTTTTCGGGCAGAATCCAAAATGTTCCCGAATTTTGCGAGGTTTTTTCTCCAACCGGTCTCGTCCGGGTCCGTGGTTGACATCACTTCGACCGGCGGAATAGAAGACGCCAAAATGGTCGTCTGGGGCCTTCCAGAGGCAAATCCACGTCCGAAGCCGCCCGGAGGAGAGTGTCCGGGTCTGAGGGATCGGGTGAAGTCGATGCCGCGCGTAATAGATCCGTTGCGCCCGGATTCATCTGACTGCCGCGAAGCAGGTTTGCATGGTCCAGTAGATCGCGGGCTCCGCGACGAACGTCGGGATCCAGATCGATGGTTTTAATCCGGTCGCAGTACTCGATGATCGGCGGGAGGGAGTAGCCGAGAATCACCGATCGAAACCAACCCGCGATCCTGGCGGCGCGAAGCGCCTCGAGGGCATCATACCGATATCGCAGGGTTAGGTGATCAGCCTTGACGAGAGCTCGAGGAAGCGTGTGGTCGTCGCCCATACGCCTAAGCTGATGTGCCGCCAGTGCGGAAACTCCATGCGTCCCGACCCTGACCGCTTCGCACAGAAAAAGCACGGTGCGCAGGTCACGGAGGGGCGCGAGCGCCAGGATGATCTGTCGCTGTAGGAAGGAATCGCGATCAGTCGCAAGTGTTAGCAGCGGTTCGACCGCCCTGATATCTTTCAAGGCGCCGAATACCTCGACAGTCTTGCATACCACCACCGGATCGGTATCCTGAAGCATTGGCAACAGCAATGTAAGCGCTGTATCAGCATCGGCGGCCTTTCCTACGGCGTCGACGGCGTGCTTTCGAACCGTCCCGGCGCGATCATGGAGCGCACTTGCAAGTACCCCGACTGCCTGGCTCGCGCGGAGACGTCCAAGGTATTGTGCGGCCCTCGCGCGGACCTGTTTCCGAGGATCGCCCATCGCGTCGCACAACAGGCTGACTGCCTGATCGTTGCCGATCTTGCCTAGCTCCCGAACGGCCGCGACGCGGACCCGGTAGTTATCGGCAATCATTTCGCGAGCCAGTGCCTCGACATCCTTTCGAGCGCGCCTTCCGCGTCCATCAGTCTCATTTGCCGCGGGCGCCTTCACTCAGCGTTCCCTAGTGCCCGCCCGTAGCCAGATGCATTATCCTCTCCTGGGTCGCCTCGACTCTGGCCAGCTCACCGGCGATACGTCCCTCGTGCATGACGAGTATCCTGTCGCTCATTCCGAGTATTTCGGGAAGTTCAGACGAGATCATGATGATGGCTACTCCATTTGCGGCGAGTTCGTTCATCAGCTTGTAGATTTCGCTCTTTGCGCCAACGTCGATTCCCCGCGTCGGCTCGTCAAAAATCAGAACCTTCGATCCTGTAAAGAGCCACTTTGCCAGAACCACCTTCTGCTGGTTTCCACCGGACAGATTCTGCACGATCTGCTCGATACTCGGAGTTCGAATGGAAAGGTCTTGCCGGTATTTTTCGGCGACCTTGTTCTCCTCCGATCGCTTGATGAAGCCGCAGACCGATAAGATGTCCAGGTTCGCAAGTGTCGTATTCTCTCGAACCACCATTCCGAGAACGAGGCCCTGTTGCTTTCGATCTTCGGTTACCAGCCCTATTCCGTGCTTTATGGCGTCCTGAGGAGATCGAACGGTCACGGGTTTGCCGAGTACTTCGATGCTGCCGCTCGATAGCGGGTCCGCTCCAAAGATCGCTCGCGCGGTTTCGGTCCGTCCCGCGCCGACGAGACCCGCCAATCCGACTATCTCGCCCTGGTGTACGGTGAACGAAACATTATGCAGCACTCCAACTCGTGTGAGGTTCTTGACGGTTAGTCCGGGCGGACCCAGCTTGGCTGGCACCTTGGGAATCGCATCCTTTAGCTCACGCCCAACCATCAGTCGAATGATCTCGTCGCGTGTAAGATCCGCGACGTCCTTCGTCGCGATCCAATGGCCGTCGCGCATGATCGTAGCGCGATCACATACTTCGAAGACCTCCTCAAGCCTATGAGAGATGTAGACGATACTGACGCCTTCACTTTTCAGCTTGCGGGCCAGGTCGAATAGCGACTTCAGCTCGTGGTCAGTCAATGTCGCGCTCGGCTCGTCCATTACGATGACTCGGGATCTCTTGCTTGTCGCCTTGGCGATCTCGACCATCTGCTGCTGCGCGATGCTCAACTGGTTTACGGGCGTGCGCGCATCGAACTGAACCCCGAGGCTATCGATGACCTCCTGAGCGGATCGGTATAGAGTCTTAAAGTCTACGAATCCCGGCAGCAACCCACGAGGCTCGCGACCAAGAAAGATGTTCTCGCCCGCGCTGAGGTACGGAACGAGGTTGAACTCCTGGTAGATGATCGAAATGCCTAGCTCCATAGCCTTCTGTGGGCTATCGATGTGAACCGCGAGCCCGTTCAGAAGGATCTCGCCCTCGTCCTTACTCTGTGCGCCGGCAAGTATCTTCATCAGCGTCGATTTGCCCGCGCCGTTTTCGCCGAGCAGAGCATGTATCTCTCCCGCGCCGACCGTCAGCGAGACGTCGTCCAGCGCCCGCACACCCGGATACTGCTTGCGAATATGTCGCATTTCCAGCAGTGGCGCGGAGGGAGTAGATTGGGGTGAGGGGCTGACGGTCACTTAACGATCCTCTGCATCAGGCTGTTGGTCTGGTCCTGAATAGTCCTGGCCGACTCGGCAGATATTCGACATTTGAGCTGAAATACCTGCCTGGCAGTCAGCTTATCGGCGGCTCCCCGTCCGACCAAAAAATTGGCCCGGTCACGTCGTTGTGACCGGGCCTGACCTCAAGCGGAGAACTGCATAACGTGCTCGTTTGAGCACGACCGCCTGGGACATCTAACAAAAATGAGGACGAGAAAGAAGGATACCTTCGCACCCACTATAACACATATCGCACGGACTGTCAATACATTCTGCGACAGAATGAAAAAATTACAATGAACACCGCATAATCTCCAGTATTGCTGGCATCGATTACCGCCTAACCAGGCAAGGAGAACCGCTAAGGGAGCGAATCGCTACAGCCCGCAGCGGCTGTCAGACTTTCCCGCCGGACCGTTGTCGGATTCACGCCAACCGCGGATGAGTACTTGAGATACCAATTCATGCGAAATGTAGCGTAGTTTGCAACTACGTCCATGCTTAAGGGTGTAGCCGAGAGTTTGTGCTTCAGTCCCCTATTATTTCACGGGTCGCATCTGCTATAATTATTGTAGAGTTTCGTCTCGCTAGCTACCCGATTGAAAGGATTCTTACTTCGATGACGACGACGGGCGACAAACGACGGGGCCGCCGTCCCGCGCTGGACCCGACGGACAGGCGACGGCTGGCGGCGAGAATCGCAAAGATGGTGCTCGTCGATCGCCTGGAGCAGAAAGAGATTCTGCAACAGCTCACGAAGTCCGAGCCTGGGCTGGCACATATCGACGCCAGCACGGTTTCCCGTCTCTACAGGTTTGCCCTCGATACCGGTATCGTTCGAGTGCATATCGACGAGAACGCGCCTTTTAAACCTCCGCGCGCGGAGCACCTGGAGCGCGAGTTGGTAGCGGCATACGAACTCCAATCCGCGATTGTCGCGGATACCGCTGGACACGAAGAGACGCTCGAGAGCAATCTTGCGGACGATCGCCTACACCAGGCCCTCGGTCAGCTCTGCGCCGAATACCTCGATACGATCGTGCGTCAGAACGAAGTGGTAGCGCTGTCTTCTGGTCGCGCAGTCTTCTATACGTGCGAAAGTCTTTTCAATAAGCATATCTTCGACAAGCGCAACGTTCGCGGTGTCAAAGTGGTTTCTCTTAACGGAAACATCGCGGCGGAGGTCTGGAGCATTGAGAGCCCGGATGCGCGCAGAGCCATGGACGCGGACATTAGCGGCGCCTGGCTGGCTCGAGCATTTCCAGACGCTGAGCTTATTCGCCTGAGCCTGCCTGTCGCTGTCAAGTCCCCCGAGATGGTGCATGAGTGGCTCGCGAGGGGCCCTGGTCTGTGGATCTCACCGGAGGTCTGGGAGGAGAAGGCGAAGTCCGGAAACGCGGTGTCCGGCCTGCCGGTGGAGGAGGAGGTGTTCGTCCCTACCCTCGCCCTTGTCGGAATAGGAGGAGTCCGCGCGAAGTCCGGACATCGATTTCTCGTGGGCCTGCACGAGCCGATGATGGCGAATCTACAGCCTGAGCTGGGAAAGATGATCGATCTCATCGAGCAGGTTTCCGGCAATGGGAACCGCCTGGTGTCTTGTGCTATCGGCGACCTGTGCAACCGCCTGTTCATAACGCTTGCGGCGCGAAAATCGCTGCCGCCTGCCAAAATCTTCGAACTCGAAAGCTATGTTAACGAAATCAACGCGAGGCTTCTCTCGATCACATTTGAACAGCTCTACCTGGTACCCAAGGTCGTCGTCGTCGCAGGTGGCGCATCGAAAGTGGACGCAATTCGCTCCGTGCTGGAGTGGCAATCCATGGGATGGAGCCAACCTCTCGTTCACGATCTCTGCACGGACCGCGAAACCGCCGTCCGCCTGCTGGAGGCAAAGAGCAGCTCTACCCGGCGCAGGTAACACGCGGCGAGTTCAACTCAACCACTCTCCTCTATCAGCCCGCATGGAACGAAACCGAGTTTCCGAGCCAGCGCGATAGATGCGACGTTCTCCGCTACACAGGAATACTCCGGCGTCAACCCATTCTCCAGGCAGTGCTGGATGAACGCGCGGCAACAAAGATAGCCAAGTCCTATATGACGATACTTGGAGCGCGTGGAAACCTGGATCGCAGCGACGCCATCCTTGACGCTCCACGAACGCGTGTTACTGACAATGAAGGCGTCATGACTGACGGCGAACCCAAAGCCGTCGTCTAGAAACCTGTCGATTCCACTCCAAACCTCTTCGAACCATGCCGCGTTGCCCGCTCGAACGAGATCCTGCTCCAACTGTTCGGCGATCGATCGATCCATACGCTCCAATGTAAACCCAGTCGGTAACTTCTCTAGCCAATCCGATCGCAGACTATCGGACGACGGCTCGAACTTGAATCGAATTCGCATATCGTGTAAGCTCCGTCTTTGCACGGCTTTCCGCTGAATAACCCAGCGCCGGCGGCCGTTAGCCCGTCCGACACGACTCAATGACGTCGTGGCCATACCCATTCGGCATAGAAAGCTGCCGGAATCGGCCGTGAATTATTGCCTCGCTTTCCATTTTCCGCGGATGACGAACACACCGGTGCTTCACAGGGTAAACTTCGACAATAGTCGCCGACAAATCTCCAATCCTTAGCAGTTCAGAAGAGGACGATCATATGGCATTCACGAAGAACGCTGCGGGCGAGTGGGTCCCGCAGTTCCCGAAATACGGCCTTGGCGATGCGTTCGCTGCCGGCGTGTGGAACGTCGGTCCAGGCGGCGGACGGTTCGCGCCGGCGATGCGGCCGGCTCTGTCTCTGGAACATACGCTATCTCACCTGAAATCGGCAGGCTGCACGCACGTCGAATTCCATGACACCGAGGCCGAGCCTGAGGACGCGCAAAAGATCATGGCGGCCGTTAGAGATTCAGGACTTGCGGTGTCGATGTGCACCGCAAATCTCTTCAAGCGCGGTCCGGAGTTCGCGAACGGCAACTTTGGCTCGCCGGTAGCGTCGACGCGCTCCGAATCGGTCCGCCGGACCAAGAACTACATCCGGACCGGCATCGAAGTCTTCGACGCAAGGGTGTACGTCTACTGGAATAGCAGCAACGGCTACGGCGGCCCGCTCCACGTAAACTACAAGGAGCTGTTCGAAAGGACCGCGGCCGGTCTCAATGAAGTCGTCGCCTGGATGATCGCTGAGTATGGTCCCGAACGGTCGCTTCCGATCGCAATCGAGCCTAAACCGAACGAGCCCGTTGGTTGGGGCGTGCCCGCCGATTGCGGCGAAACGCTCGCGATCATCGGTCTCATGGAGCCTAAGTACCGGCCGTTCGTCGGCACGAATCTGGAGACCTGTCACGCGCATATGGCCGGAAAGAGATACGCGGCCGAGCTTGGAATGGCCGCCGCGGCTGGCAAGGTGTACTACGTGCACATAAACGGCGGGACCGGGCTGAAGTTCGACGAAGATCTCGCGTTCGGGGACAACGACTTCGGAGTTGCGGTCGAGACACTCTACACGCTCCAGGAGATAGGTTACGACGGCATCGTCGGCATAGACGTGCAGCCGCTCAGTACAGACACGCCCGATCAACAATCGGCGTCGATATCCCGGAGCATACGCAACTTCAGGCGCGCACAAGAGGTATGCCGGACCCGGATCGATCCAGGCAAGATCAATGCGCTCCGGGCGGCTGCGGACCGCGCCTCGCTGTCCGACTACTTCGCAAGCGTCTGCTCGGGCATCAAATAACAATGAGCGGTGGCGCGGAACGGACCACGGAAAGTCCGTCGGCCTACGATGCTCGGCCCGTCGCCGTAACCGGCATTCTCGAGAGATTGACCTACCACAACGAGGAGAACGGTTACACGGTCGCTCGACTCGCGGTGGAGGGATCGCGCGACCTGCTCACCATCGTCGGCAACTTCTCCAACCCCGTCGTGGGCGAACAGCTCGTGTGCGAGGGACAATGGACTTCACACCGTGAGTTCGGCCGCCAATTCCAAGTCGAACGCTACCATACCAGCAAGCCGGCAACCGTGTTCGCGATCGAAAAGTACCTGGGTAGCGGGCTGATCAAGGGCGTGGGCCCGGTCATGGCGAAGCGCATGGTCGAGCGATTCGGTCTGGAAACGCTCGATATCATCGAACATCAGTCCTCCAGGCTTCGACAGGTAGAGGGGATCGGTGAGAAGCGTATCGGGATGATACGCGCGGCGTGGGAGGAACAGCGGGAGATCCGGCGCGTGATGCTGTTTCTGCAGGAGAAGGGCGTTTCCGCGACCTACGCTGTGAAGATCTACAAAGCGTACGGCGACAGTGCAATCGAGAAGGTCGAGGAGAATCCCTATCGGCTTGCTCAGGACATCTGGGGCATCGGTTTCAAAACGGCGGACAAGATCGCCCAACAGATCGGCGTGCCGACCGACAGCGAACGCCGTATCGAGGCCGGCCTTCTCTACACCCTTTCGGAAGCAACGGATCACGGCCACCTGTATCTTCCCGAGCCTAAGCTAATCACCGCCGCCGCCGAGATCCTGGCAGTCGAAATAGCAAAGCTTCCTTCGGTACTCGACTCCATGGCTGCGTCCGACACGGTCAAGGCCGAAGACATCCCCGGGATAGAAATGGCCGGCCGCCCAATGAGGGCCGTCTATCATCCCGCACTATTCTACACAGAGGTCGGACTGGCGTCGCAGGTCAAACGCCGCGTTTCGATGCCGCCACCCCGGCCGCCCTCGCGAACAAAGATCGCCGACTGGCTGCGCCGACAGGAGACAGAGGGAGGCATCACGCTGTCCGCGGAGCAGCAGGAGGCCGTTGCCCTCGCGCTCGAAAACAGGTTTCTGGTGCTGACCGGCGGCCCCGGCACCGGCAAGACAACGGTGACGAACCTGATCGCAAGGGCGTTCGATGCGCAGAAGAAGCGCCTGATGCTGGTCTCGCCTACGGGCCGGGCCGCCAAGCGGCTCTCAGAGGTGACCGGCCGCGACGCGCAGACGATCCACCGGCTCCTCAAGTTCGATCCCGCTCGCAGGCAGTTTCAACATAATGAGGCGACGCCGCTTAGCTGTGATGTCTTGATCGCCGACGAGGTCTCCATGCTCGACGCGGTACTCGCGAACAGTCTGCTGAAGGCGGTGCCGGAAGACGCGCAGATCGTGTTCGTCGGGGATAGCGACCAGCTTCCCTCTGTAGGCGCCGGGAATGTCCTTGGCGATCTGCTCGAGTCCGGCGTCGTGGCCTCCGTACGTCTTACCCAGGTGTTCCGACAGGCGCAAAGAAGCCTGATCGTCACGAACGCGCACAAGATCCGCCAGGGCCAGTTTCCGGAACTCGTGCTCCCGCGCGAGCGCGGGGATCGAAACTGCCTCTGGGTGCCGGTCGAGGAGAGCGAGGACGAAAGCGTCTCATCGGCGTCTCTGGGCGCATCGCAGGTCGTCAAGCTTGTCCGCAAGAGTCTTCCGGCGCTGGGATATCGTGGTGATGCGATTCAGGTCCTATCCGCGATGCATCGGGGCACGCTTGGAGTCGGATTCCTGAACGAGCTGCTGCAGGAGGCGCTGAATCCGACCGACACTACCGGACGACTTCCCGAACTGGTGCGTGGTTCACGTCGATTCCGCATCGGGGATCGCGTAATCCAGCTGGTCAACAACTACGACAAGAGTGTCTTCAACGGGGACATTGGCACCATTGAGCAGATACGGTTGGACGACCAGACCCTTGTGGTGAAGTATCCAGACGCTCGGGTTGAGTACGACTTCGCCGACTATGACGAGCTCCAGCTGGCCTATTGCCTGAGCATTCACAAGAGCCAGGGGTCCGAATACCGGGCCGTTGTCCTCGTGATGCACTCCAGCCAGTATCTGATGCTACAGCGCAACCTTCTCTACACTGGGCTGACACGTGCCCGAGAGCTCTGTATTCTGGTAGCCGACCGGCGCGCGATTGCGCGCGCGGTCAAGAACGATCGCACAAATCGGAGGTATACGAGGCTCGTCGATAGGCTTCGTGCGGCCGGATAAATCCTGGCGCATGATGCCCGGTTGTGTGCAGTGACGAGGCTGCGGCACTTAAGTGCCGCCATCGGAACAGCAGCGCTTGATACTCGGCGGCGTCGCTCGCCTTTCCTAAGCAAATCTGGATGACGCCTGGACGGAAAAATTCCATGAAATCAACCCCTCACGCAGCCGGAGGCGCGTTCCTGCTCGGCGGTATCGATCCGCGCGGAGTCTATGTACCGGAGAATCGGTCCGAAGAAGATTGGCTGATTGCAAAGACTGCCGCGGACTTCTTGCGCCAGGAGGTGCTGCCGCAGGTAGACGCCATCGAGGCCGGAGACCACGCTGCCATGTCCGCGCTGATGCGGAAAGCCGGCGGCCTTGGACTGCTTGGGGCCGATGTGCCCGAGATTTATGGCGGTCTTGGTCTAAAGCTCACCACCTCCGCCCTGATAGCCGAAACGCTCAACCCGCAGCAGTCATTCGCTTTAACTCACGAGGCCCACACGGTTATTGCAACGCTTCCCTTACTGTACTTCGGCACGCACGAGCAGAAAGCGCGGTATCTTCCCAAACTCGCGTCCGGCGACTGGATAGGCAGCTTCGCGCTTAGCGAGGCCAACTCCGGTTCGGATGCCCTTGCAATGCAAACCAGGGCGACTCTCTCATCCGATGGGCGTAGCTACATCCTGCGCGGCGAGAAGATGTGGATCACAAACACGTCGTTCGCCGACCTGTTCACGGTCTTTGCCCGGCTCGACGGGGATAAGATTACGGCCTTTCTCGTTGAGCGCGACAGCCCAGGCCTCTCTTTCGGCAAAGAAGAGCACAAGCTAGGTATGCACGGCACGTCCACACGGCGCCTCCTTCTTGAAGATGTCCGTGTCCCAATCGGCAACGCGCTGGAAGTCGGAATGGGCCATTACGCTGCCTTCTGCGCCCTCAACCTGGGCCGCTTCAAGCTGGAAGCAGGCGCCGTCGGCGGCCTCAAATCCCTCCTGGCCACGTGTACCACTTATGCAAATCAGCGCAAGACCTTCGGGCGCCCGATCGCGGAATATGGGCTGATATCGAAAAAGCTGGCCGAGATGTGTACTCGCGCCTTCTCGCTCGAATCGATGGTCTATCGCCTTGCAAACGATCTGGATGGCGCGTTCGAAGGGATTACCGCGCATAGCGAGGATGCGTCTCGCAAGTACCACGCCGCGGCCGAGGAGTTCGCGATAGAGTGTTCGATCGTGAAGGTGCTCGGCTCAGAATCCTATAGCCTCATGGCGGACGAAGCGATTCAGATACTTGGCGGAAACGGATACTCAGAGGAGTTTCCGGTCGCGCGGGCGTGGAGGGATCAGCGACTCCTAAGGATCGGCGAGGGCGCCAACGAGATTGTCAGGCTCGCGGTCGTGAACACGTTGCTGCGCCGCGAACGGTCTGGACGCCTTTCCACAATCGACGCGGGCAGGCGCATCTCTTCCATGCTGATGCGGTCCGAAATGCCCGACCCCGATCTGTTTGACGACCCGATTGACGCACTGGCCGGCACGAGCCGCGACGTCACGAGCGCCGCCCTCTTCATGTTCTATCAGGCCCATGAGGCCCTTGGCAAGGATCTGCTGGAACAGCAGGAGATTTCCGCGGCCATCGCGGACCTCGTCTGTATCGCCTACTGCCTGCAGACCGTAACCCTGCGATGCCAACGGCTCCGCTCGACGCCGCCTCCAAGGTTCGACGCGATGCTTCTTGCCGCCCAGTCCGTGGCACAGTGGGCAGGTGATGAGGCGCACCGCTCGGCAAGGTTTATACTCGACTCGCTGCCAGGCCTCGAAGACGCCGCCGACTGGCGCGACGAGCCATTTACGGGAATTCGCAATCTGTTGGATCGCCTGATCCGGCGCGACACGAGCCCTGTGGTTCTGAGCCGCGCTCTCGCCGCGGAGGTTATTGCACGCGACGGGTATCCGTTCTGAATCAGTCGCCTCAGTACGTCCGGAGTTTGCGCACGCTAAGTTTGTATCCGAATTACGCTCGACCGTAGGCTGCAGAACGATTGAGCCATTCTGTCGAATATGTGGGCGGGATGGAGTCTTGGCCATGAAACTCGAAGCGGGACGCTACTTTGGCAAGCGGAGACTGTCGGTCGGTTCGAGCTCGGTCCGTATCACCGTATCTCGATACGAGCCCAACTCGAGACAGCCGTGGCATACTCATGCTAACCCGACATTCTTCCTTCAGCTGACCGGCGAACACCAGGACGAAACGGAGCACAGCGATGAACGGCAGCCACCGTTGACACTGAGCTACCATCCCACAACATCGCTCCATCGAAGCCGGGTAGGGTCAGCGGGCATGACCGGCTTGAACATCGAGGTAACCGACCAATGGCTGTCGCACTATGGCCTGGAGGAGCGTGAGCTCGGCGCCCTCCGTATTCTGAAGGACGCTGACGCCGCCTGCCGATCGGCAAGCTTCTGCACGAGGTCTCTATCTCGGGTTCAAAACGACATGGATCTTGACGCAATGGTATTCGAGATGATCGAACCTTTTGTCGACATTGGCCGGCTCATCGATCAACCTCCACCGTTCTGGTTGATCGGAATAGGAAAATCAATACTCGATGGCTATGCCGGTCAGATCACTGTGACATCTCTTGCGCGCGAGGCCGGCGTTCACCCGGTCTACCTGTGCAGAGCGTTCCGACGATACTACGGACGATCGGTCAATCAGTATCTAAATCGCGTGCGGGCCTCCGAAGCGTGCAAGCTCATCTGTCAGGGCCTGGACGCGGGATCTGCCGCCCTTCACGTCGGCTATTACGATCAGTTCCACCTCTCGAGGACCCTCGCGAAAACCCACGGCTTTACCCCGCGTGATCTCAAGAGAGTCGTTCGATACGCGCTCTGAACGACTCACGTTCGTCATCCCAGTGGTTCCAAATATGCATGTTTTCGCGCTCAGAGAGTGCCAGACTCTTACCTGGCCGCGGAACACTGCTGCCACTCCGCCGAATACTACATGCCGGCGCTAGAGCCGGAACACGGGAGGACTGACGATGCTCGTCTTGCAGTTTGCGCTTTGCCTGTTGCTCCTCGGCGCCCAGCCCGTTGCCCACCCTGACATGACTTTGATTCCGTCAGTGGACAACTACCTTCATTGCCTATCAGGATTTGGTTATTCTGGAACTGTGCTGATCGTTAAGAATGGAAAAGCGGTTCTCGATAAGGGTTACGGCCTTGCCGATCGTGAGGCAGGCGTGCCTTGCCGGCCAAACACGGTTTACGAGATCGGCTCGCTCGCCAAACAGTTTACCGCGACCGCTATCATGAAGCTTGAGGCACGGGGCAAGCTTTCGCTCTCGGACACGATAGGCAAATACTTTCCGGGTGCGCCGGAAGACAAGAGTCCCATCACGATCGAGGAGCTGCTCACTCACTCGTCCGGTCTCGGCTCATTGCAGGACGAATACCCTGCCCCGGAGATTTCACGCGACACGTGGATCACTCGGGTGTTTGCGCTGCCGCTGACCTTTCCCACCGGCACGCGCAAGGAGTACAGTAACGAAGGATACGGCGTGCTTGCGGCGATCGTGGACAAAGTAAGCGCTCTTGGTTTCCAGGGCTATTGCCGATCAGAGCTGTTCGGGCCGGCAGGCATGAAGGAGACCGGGTGGTGGGGCAGCGCGCTGCCTCGAGTCGCGAAATTTCGGATTGCCAAAGGTTACGATTGGAACCACGTTGCCCAGGATCTCGAGAAGTGGTCTGGAACAACGTGGGACGCAATGGGATCCGGCGCCGTCACATCCACGGTGCACGACCTGTGGCGCTGGCACCGAGCGCTCTTGAGCGGCAAAATCATACCGATTCCCTCCCTGAAGCGTATGTGGACAGTTACTGTAAAGCGAGAAGGCTGGGCCACGGACTATGGATACG
Organism: Chthonomonadales bacterium; assembly: GCA_038211235.1. GTDB lineage: Bacteria > Armatimonadota > Chthonomonadetes > Chthonomonadales > Chthonomonadaceae > DATGJU01. The sequence goes on from JBBQVV010000005.1 coordinate 35,814, forward strand.
GATGGTTCGTTTCAACCAGTAAAATGGGCGTGCCGATGATTCATCACGGCGGCGATGGCTGGGCATTCGGGTCGGAACTGCGATACTTCCCGTCCGAAAACCTGCTCGTCATCAGTCTGGCGAATGTGCGGCACAACCTGTATCCAACCCAGATCAAGGCCGGGTACGTCATCCAGAAGATTCTGTGGGACGAGCCTTACGAACAGCCGCCGACATTTAGCGGTTCGCATACAAAGTCGGTCTCCGAGGCCGTTGGGACGTATAAGCTCGACACCGGCGGGTTGATTGTGGTCCAGTCAATCCAGGGGAGGCTGCATATTGGAGCGCTCGGACAGGACGCCATTGATGTGATCGACCCGGTAAATGCGACTGAACAGCGGCTCCGAAGCGAACTCAACTCGTTTGCAGTACGCGTCTTTGCCGATGCGGAAAAGGGCGAATTTGCTTCGCTGGACGAGGCCCTCGGCGGGAACCGCCATCATCCCTACTTCATCGCCGGATGGAAGGGAGAATCGGCCGCGCTGCGTAAGGACCGCGGTAAAGAGCTCGCCATAACCGCTCTTGGAACGTACAAGGCCTTCTATGGCCGGAATACACTGCTGCGATTCCAATACGAACTAGGGTCCAGTCTGTATTTCATTCGCTGGACCGAAGACCGCGTGCTGATCGAGTCGACAATGGAAACCCCCGTCCTCGCCGCGCTGGTGCCGCTTCAGGCACAGTCGCCATCGCAGTTGGTAGGCTGGAACCTGAAGGAAGACAAGGGACTGACCGTCGACGTTGTACGTAAGGGCGGCGTTGTGTCCGCCATCCGAGTCACGACGCAGAACCCTCCGGCCACCACGTTAGTATCCCGGATCGCGGACTGAGGGCTGACACAACAGTTCCCATGCTGGTGCGGCTGGGTCGCCATGAGGCCGGCGGCTCAGCCGGCCTCACGAATCTCGCTCTCCGCTATCCCGATGATATCCTCGAGAAGTCTGTTATAATCTGATTAACGAAAATATCTCTGACGGACCTACAGCCTTGCCTGATAACACCGCGAGGGCGCCGCGGCATCGCAGCCCGACCTATCCCGCTTTTAGCCTGAAGTCCGCGCTCGGCCGCGCCACCCTGATCTACAAAGCTCACCGGCAATTCGCCGCTGCGGTTGACGACATCAAGCGCTCCATGGAATACGCGTTGAACACTAGCCATGGGATGCGCGCCATATCAGCGCTTATCCAGTACGGCCTGCTGGAAGAGGAGGGCGTAGCCGCGTCCCGGAGGCTAAAGCTCTCAGAGGCGTGCCTGAAAATTCTCCTCAGGCGTGAGGACGACCCGGCTCGACTTGAGGTCATCCGGCAGGCGGCGCTAAAGCCGGCTGTCTTCCGGCTCATGGCGGACCGGTGGCGTGGAGAGTTGCCGACAGATGCGACAATCTCGAGCTACCTGCTGTTTGAGCGGAATTTCAATCCGCAAGTGGTGCCTAATCTCGTCAGGGATTATAGGTTGACCCGCGAGTTCGCACGGATTGCGGAAAGCGAGTCTGTGACAATACGACTGGAAACAGTGTCTCAACCGGAGGAGGACGAGACCGCGGTTGCAACGCCCGCAAACGCGGACTATCCGCTTAATGGCGGCTCCGCCGAAATGTCGGCCGTCGCTCTCCATGAGCGGAGTACGAAGCCGTCATATCGCCTCCCGCTCCCTGGCGGCGGTGAAGCGCTCCTGAGCGTACCGCGCAACCTCACAGTTACCGACATCGACTTCGTGACCCGGTACCTCGACCTGATGCGGGAGGCCCTTGCGTCATCACACTTGTCCGAGCAACCGGAGAACAGCCCTCGACCAGCCACGGGGAAGGATTGACTGGCCTGAGTTGCACTTACGGCAACAGGCAATGTCGCTGCGTTCGGTCTTCAATACCTACTTGAGATGTGCCGAAATACTATGACGTTGCAGCAAGCCGGGGACGAGCTTCGGGTTGGTCTTCGATGGGTTTCTGATGCTATCGGATCGTTCGAACTGGGTGGGCGGACGCGGGGAGTCGCGGCTCGAAGGTCCGGCTGAGGCAACGAATACCCCCGGTTGGGATCGAACCAACGGCCAACCGCTTAGAAGGCGGTTGCTCTATCCACTGAGCTACGGGGGCTGAACCGGGAAAAGCGGGAGACGAGGTTCGAACTCGCGACTTCCAACTTGGAAGGATGGCACTCTACCACTGAGTTACTCCCGCAAACGCCTCTAATATAACATGGATGGCGGTCGGGCGTCAAGGCACACGAACGACGAAGTCGGCGATAAGCAGCCTGCCTCGATGCTTGAACTGGCCCCAGATCTTGTACAATCCCCGGACCGGAAAGAGCGTGTGGAATGTGATCGTCGGTCCGAATCGCGCTCCACTCATCTCGAGCGGGTGGGAGTGAAGATAGGCTCGGCCATCCTCGCTCAGTGCGACACAGTGGCCTCCAGCACCCAGATAGGGCTCGATATCGGTAACGGGCACACCATTCAGAGACACGTTGAAAGTCAGTTGAGTCTCATCCCCAGGCTGCGGCGGCTCCGGCGAGTAGTCGAGTCGAACACGGTAGTCGCCGAAGGTCCTGGCCTGAGCCGGGGTCGCCTGCAGCGGAAGGGCGACGGCCGGCGCGCCGGATACCGTCACGGGAATCGCAAACACCTGGTTTCTGTCCCCGGTCGGTGTAAAGTCAGCATATAGAGTGTACTCTCCTGGCGCCGGGAAGGCGTACTCCAGGATGAGCGAGCCATCAGTCTGCTGCTCCGGATGCACGTGATCGAAGAAAGACAGGTCCTTGCTGGCAATGATCAGATGGAGCTTCCTCGTATGAACGACGGCGAGAGAGGTGATGACGGAGCCGTCCTCGCGCCGAGCAGTCAGCTTTAACTGGACATGCCGGCCGGCGTTCGGAGAGGTCACGACTTCGCGGCGTCGCAGTTTCGAGGGCACAACCGAGGGCGTCAGCTGTAACGGGTTGGATTCTGCTTGACCATGTGTCGGGTTGATGCCGAACGACGCTGGCCTGTTCGCAAACCGAATGGCATTCCCAAGATGTACCTTGCCGGCGGACGCGACGACGACGCTGCTCGGCTGCCCAATCGGCATTTGCGCCGACATGACGAAGTCCATCCGATATGAGTCGTCGTGAAGGCGATCCCATGGCCGAGCCGCCTTGTTCGGCACGAGCGTCATGCCGCACACGCTGCAGTATCCAGGAGCGCCCGCTCCCACGGCCCGATGCATGGGGCAGATGAAAGCGGCCAGGCTATGCTCCGCGTTCGCCGCGCGGCTATCTGTCCACGGCTCAAAGTCCGCAAGCAGTGTGCCGTTAGGCGCTGAGCGCGCGTCGTCGACCAGAGCTCGCGCCTGAAACATAGAGATGCCTCGAAGAAATGTGGCCCGTCCGGCGAAGTGAAAGTTGCCCGCACTCTCCGCGCAGGCCGACAGCGACACGGATGTCGACTCGGTGCCGACTCGTATGACTGCCTGGATTTCGCCGGCGGCGACTGGAAATGGCCTGTTGTCCGACTGGTGCAACAAGTACACGTCCAGCCGCAACTTCAGTGGATCGTAGACAAACTCGGCGCGCTCATTTCCGAGAGGCGCAACCAGACCACCGTGAGGCGCCGTTAGACTCAGGTTCCGATACCCCAGGAACCAGGGCAGGCCCTCGTTATAGTTGAGCAGAAATATCGATTCCGTCAGCATCAGGCAGGGATAGGCCCACGCTAGCGCCAGCGCAATTCGTCGCATCGGAGACCCGGTTACGTACTCTGAAAACAGCTTTACACCGCCGATACAGAGCGCGATGAACCCCATCACCGTGTGGTGAATGTACACTCCGACCGCAACATTCGCGTACGGCGCATTGGAATGAACGTGTGTGAAGAGGAGAGCCCCACCCACGAGTGAGAAAGCGGCCATAAGTCGGCCCTGCCGCTGGACCCCATCACCAAAATCAGCCGACCGGATGGTCCCGGTCTCCAACCCCCGTAACGGGTCCCTCAATCGTCGCCTGGTGAATCCGGCGGCCCCGAAAGCAAGCATGAGCAGCGCATAGGTCTTGTGCATCAAGACCTCTTTATCCGTGATTGGCCGCTGGTGCGATAGCGGCCACGAATCGGTATCGCTAAAGACAAACAGGAAGATGCCGCCGGCTAGCAAAAGGAGCGGCGTGACCTTGCGCAACCTGACCGCGAGGCTGGGCCATGCCATTTCGACAAGGAGCAACGCTGAGAAAATCAGCACCATGACGCCGAAAACATGGTGCATGTTGTTGGAGTAGAAGAGCGCGTCCGGATCCTGCTTCTGTCGAAGTACGGCTAGATCCTCATGCGTGGGCAAGGGAAGCGTCGTGCCGAGTTGTACGCCGGCGCCCTGGTGGTAGACCAGCATTGCGCCCTTGTGCCCGGTGATTACAAGCAGCACGCAGGCGATGGCCATGCAAGAGAGATAGACGGCCGTCCACCGGCGACTGCTCTCAACTCGGAGGAGAAGGCGGCCGGCGGTGAGGAAGACGAACATCCAACTGGTCACGGTCGCGTACAGCTCGTGAAGCTCCATTGGAGCCTGCGGAACGCCGTCGCGCGCTGCCCAGATCTCCGCGAAGTTCCCGCAGACAAATGCAAATAATATTGCGACAGCGCCGAGTATTAACGCCCACTTAGCCGTACTGGCAAATCGAACGTCATGTCGCGCAAATCCAAGGAGTTCCAGCACAAAGGAGACAAGTAGCAGAACCAGCGGAAAATGTATGAGTGCCGGGTGGAGAAAACCAAAGAGCCTTCCGAGTTCCACGATGAGGGTTTCCTGAGTTTCAGACGATAATTAGAGGCGTGCCACCGCGCACACGGAAAGTATAACACAATCTCCCTTCCGAAAGAAACGGGTTGCCTTCGACTGTACGATCAGTGTAATCTTCCGCAAACTCTCTTAAGCGACGGTCGCACAATCAAGGCGCTCCATACAGCGGCCGGCCGATTTGCGAAGCCCAACTCAATCCTAACACCAGTGGCTTTGCGTCCTTTGTGTCCTTAAGGTCGTTTAGGTCCCTTGAGGCGACCCCTCCAGGAGTAGGAACTGTATCATGCCGCCCTGCGTCTTGGGACTCAGGAGGAAAGTTCAATGCCTGCTGAAACCGTCCGGCTGGACGGACACATCATCGACTCGCTAACTCTTTCAAAGGTATTGGACCTCATTGTGCGCGACGGAGGCCAGTACCGGATCACGAATTTCAACGTCGGCGCAACGCGAACCGACATCAGCCATGCGGAGATCTCCGTGAGTGCCGAGAGCGCGCCGGCGCTCGAAAATATACTTCATCTGATTCAGCAGCATGGGGCGGAGCGTGCTGCCGGCGACATCCAGACGGCGCCGGCTCCAGTGGACGGCGTGTTTCCCGACTGCTTCTACGTGACGACCAACCTTGAGACAGCCGTTCGCGTCGACGGCCTGTGGCTGCCGGTAGTCCCGATCGAGATGGACTGCGGCATCGTCGTGAGGTCGACCAATGGCTCTATGGCAGCCGCGTGCCTGCCCATGCACCAAATTGTTGCTGGACAACAGGTCGTTGTTGGAAACCAGGGCGTTCGTGTCAGCCCTCCTGGGCATGCCGAAAGCACGGACCTCTTCTCGTTCATGGGGAGTAACGTCTCCACGGAGCGTCCAAAGGAGCTCATCGTCGCTGCGACAGCGCAGGCGATGGAAGAGGCACGCAGGAACGGCCGCAAGATCCTGTTCGTGGGCGGCCCCGCCATCCTGCACACGGGTGCCGGACGTCAACTCGAGACGATTATCTCGGCGGGATGGATCGATGTACTTTTTGCCGGAAATGCGCTCGCAACTCACGATATCGAGCAAGCCCTGCTCGGTACTTCCCTTGGAGTGTTCATGGATACAGGTGCCTCGACCGCGCACGGCCACGAAAACCATCTCCGGGCCATCAACACAATTCGGCGCGCGGGTGGCATTCGGGCAGCGGTCGACAGCGGCATCCTCAAATCCGGGATCATGCACGCGTGCATCGTAAATGAAGTGCAGTATGTGTTGGCCGGCTCAATTCGTGATGATGGCCCCCTCCCGGATGTCATCACCGACAGCATCGCCGCGCAGGACGCGATGCGAGCGAACGTTCGTGATGTCGGCGTTGCCCTCATGGTCGCAACGACGCTCCATGCCATTGCGACTGGCAACCTGCTCGCGGCTTCGGTGCGCACAATCTGTGTCGATTCCGATGCGGACACGGTCGTGAAACTCCTGGATCGCGGAACGCACCAGGCTTACGGCCTCGTGACCGATTGCGAATTTTTCCTCAAAGAGCTGGCGGCGCGCCTGCCCGGAATAGCGCAATGAACACACTACGAACCCCGGTACGGCTGCCGCGGACCACACACCCGGCTGTACCCAAAATAGCTGCCGCCCGTCTGCTAATGTGCGCTCCAGCTGCGTATGGTCTCCACTATGAGATAAATCCATGGATGTCTCTCAGTAACCGCCCGGACCCGGATCTCGCAGTGCTGCAGTGGGACTCGCTGTACAGGACACTTACGACTGATATCGGTGCGCAGGTAGAGCTTATAGAGCAGGCGGCCGACAGCCCCGACATGGTCTTTACCGCGAATGCGGCGGTCGTTCGGGGAGCAACCGCGCTGCTAGCAAGATTTCGTCATCCCGAACGGCAGCTGGAAGAGCCGCGGTTCCGAGCCTGGTTCGAATCGCGCGGCTTCTGCGTCGAAACGCCGCCACCAGGCTGCCGGTTCGAGGGGGAAGGCGATGCGCTCTTCGTTGGCGGCACACTGGTCGCGGGCTACCTGAAGCGGAGCGACATCCGCGCGCATCGATGGATATCGGATACGCTTGGCGTGCCGGTGCTTTCGCTGCAGTTGGCGGATGATCGCTGGTACCACCTCGATACCTGCCTCTTCGCACTGGACGATCAAACGGTCGTCTACTACCCTGCCGCGTTTGATGACTACGCCTGTCGCGTAATCGAGGCGAACTTCGATACGATAACGTTAGTCGAATCGGAGGCGCTGAGGTTCGCGTGCAACGCGGTGGTGATCGGGTG